>NZ_JBEOOY010000003.1:0-230826 GCF_040309585.1 Psychrobacter sp. GW64-MNA-CIBAN-0177 | reverse complement strand
TTTATGATTATGTTTGATGATCGTATTAGTAAGCATTTAATCTAAATGGCAGTTACACAGAATTTGGGATGGTCTCAATGATTAGAGTTTAAGACAGATTATTATCATGATTGCAAAATCAAACCTGCTGCTGTTTGCGACATAAGGTTGTTATGAGACACGCTACTCACCCAATATCAATGACCTTATTCCATGCGAATGCTATCTCAGTACTACTGACTTCATTAGGATAAGCACGCGGATTGACGATCACGCGAGTATTACCAATACGATAATCAAATGCCTCATGCGTATGCCCATGCACCCACAGCGTCGGCGCCCAGTCTTCATGCATCCAGCCAGAAAAATCACTAACGAATGCCGCATTACTCGGTAGGCTAGCGTACTTTTCAGACACCGATAAGGCGCTGACACTATGATGACTCATGACAACAGTTGTTTTGCCCAACCCTTTAGAGGTTATTAAGGCTTTTTTTAGCCATTGCCGCTGCTCAGCATGGATTTGCATCGATACCTCAGGAGAGAAAAGATCGTTGCCAGCATAGATTTGCTTATAGTCACGCATAAAACGTCTGGCAGCGGCCATCGTGTCTTCATTGGCCTGATATTGATAATCCGTCCACAATGTACAGCCTAAGATTCGTACCTCGCCGATATCAAAATGTTGGCATTGTAAAACCCGAACGCCTTGCTGCAAGTGGGCATTATAATTGTCCCAAGTGGCAAGCTTCTTATCAAAATGCAACACATCTTCATCAAAGTACTCGTGGTTGCCTGCAATAGTAAGTAGCGGTATTTGTAGACGCGCTGCTTGCTCCTGCAACCATGGCATGCCGTTATCGCTGTTAGCGGTGTCTCCCGCTACTAACAACACATCTGCGTCGGTTTTGGGAATATGTCCCATGGGATGCGATTGACGCGCATAGCTGTCAATATGTAAGTCGCTTAAAATCTGTAATTTCATACTATCCAATATTATTTGATAATACCATTTCTCAAAATTGAGCAGCAAGCAAAACTAGAGGCCGCGTGCTGTCTGTTAATAGACGATGCGAATTTGTAATTGCCTATCATATGTTTAAGGTAGGTATCAGTATAAATTTAACTAGTGTAGCACCTTTTCATCGACCAGCAAAAAGTAAAAAAGACAGCCATTTAGGCCGCCTTTTTTTATTATTCTGTTACCATAAAAAGATCAAATACTTTGAAGTATCGTCTGTAGCTTAGTAGCAGGATCTTTAGCTTGAGTAATCGAGCGCCCTATGACCAGATAATCAGAGCCCTCATTCAATGCTTGTTTCGGGGTACAGATGCGTTTTTGATCATCCGCATTATCATCTAACAAGCGAATACCAGGGGTTACTAGCTTAAAGTCTTGACCGCATAATGCTTTAAGTACTTTTGCCTCCTGTGCTGAACAAACGACACCATCAAGCCCCGCTTGTTTGGTCAACTGTGCTAATCGACTCACTTGCACATCCAGGCCATCAGTAATACCCGTTTGCGTCAATGCTTGATTATCCATAGAGGTCAGTACGGTGACGGCGATTAGCAGGGTATTAAGGTTATTATCCAATAAGCGCTGTTTTGCTAATGACATCGCCTCGAGGCCAGCACTGGCATGGACGTTGACCATCCATACACCAAGCTCAGCGGCAGCCAGTACGGCTTGCGCTGTGGTATTAGGAATATCATGGAATTTTAAGTCTAGAAACACATCAAACTGGCGCTGCTGCAAGTTCTTGACGATATCAGGCCCGCAGCGGGTAAATAACTCTTTGCCTACCTTTAAGCGACATAACGCTGGATCTAATTGATCAGCCAGCGCTAAAGATGCCACCATGGTCATATTATCTAAGGCGACGATGACGGGAGACTTAATTACATTATTCATGGTTTTGCCATATTTATATCAGAGTATTCAAAGCACTATAGGTGCAGCTTAATCATTCATCTCATTCAGCGATTTAATCTCGCCTATGCTTAGCCAAAGTAGAGGCTTCATCTATATTAACCGCTGTGTCTTGTACATGGGTCTCAGTTGTCCCGTAAACTGCAGCTTCTACCGTAGGCGCATTCGCTTGACGATCGATAGCGATATTGGCTTGCGTCAATTGCTCTTGTAGATGTATATTGGCCTTTTGCAAGCGTGAGATTTCCCACTTATTTTGCAGCACACGGAAGATAAGCAACGCTAACAAAATACCAATGATAATACCGAGTATCAAACAAAGTATCAGTAGCAGTCCTAAATTCATCGTCGGTGCTTGTGAGAACAATAAATTGACACCGACCTCAGTATTATTGGCTAATACTAAACCTAGCGAATAAGCAAAGCTTAAGAACAGTAATATCAGCAGTAAGATGCGCATGAGACGTATACCTCGGTTTTGAATAGAGTTCATAGTTTAATGATAGCAGTCTAAAGTGTGTCATTAATAAACACATCTATAGCATAGCTGCTACTGTACTATTTATTGGCTACTTTATCATTGACGGCTTCACGTAGTGCTTTACCAGGCTTAAAATGCGGTATCGCTTTGGCGGGTACCGGTACGCTCTCACCTGTTTTTGGGTTGCGCCCCATACGGGCGCGGCGATGATGGAGACAAAAACTACCAAACCCACGAACCTCTACCCGACCGTCATTGGCTAAAGTATGGGTCATCAAATTTAATATTTCACGTACTGCATCATCTACAACTGTATCAGTTATATTTTCACAATTCGCACTCAAATTACTAATAAATTCGGATTTGTTAATCGCTTGCTGCATTATGACGCTTGCCCTGTTGATTAATGGATAAAATGACTGTCTGTCAAAATCTGTTTTTACGATGGCTTATTTTTTGGCTAACTAATGAGTTAACTCATAAACACTTAAACTTATCGCTGTTACCATAAAGCCGTAATATCGCTTGAATCTTGATTTGACTGGTGTCTTGTTACTCAATGTTGCAAATGATAGCGGATATTGGGATAAATGGAAATAAGAGTTTGCCTGTTTTAGCAAAAACCTCAATCATTCATACTACTTAGGTAAATTTGATCATAAAAAAAAGCGACCGGAGTCGCTTTTTTTTGTTACTACTATATTAATAGCTTGTCGCTTACTGCATTTGTTCTTTAATCAAGTCACCAATGGTTTTTGGCTGTGCATCAGAACCTGGAGCAGCAGTCGTGCTAGTGCTACCAAGATCTTTAATCGCTTGACGCTCTTCAGCTTCGTCTTTCGCTTTGATAGACAAGTTGATGTTGCGTGTTTTACGATCTACACTAATGATTTTCGCTTCAACGTCATCACCAACCGTTAGATGCTTAGTCGCATCTTCAACGCGGTCACGTTGGATCTCAGAGGCACGTAGGTACGCTTCAACTTCGTCAGCAAGCTCGATAGTAGCACCTTTAGCGTCTACTTCTTTTACTTTACCATTAACGATAGCACCGCGGTCATTGTTGACTAGGTATTCGTTGAATGGATCAGAGCTTAACTGCTTCACGCCTAGGCTGATACGATTGGCTTCTGCATCTACAGACAATACCATTGCTTCAACGGTGTCGCCTTTGTTGTAGTTACGGATAGCATCTTCACCAGTTTCGTTCCAAGAGATATCAGATAGATGAACTAAACCATCAATACCACCATCTAGACCGATAAAGATACCGAAGTCAGTGATTGATTTGATCGTACCAGTGATTTTATCACCGCGCTCGTGTTTCTTATCAAACTCATCCCATGGATTGGCTAGAGTCTGTTTGATACCTAGGCTGATACGGCGACGCTCTTCATCGATATCAAGAATCATTACTTCAACTTCATCGCCCACTTGAACTACTTTTGATGGGTGGATGTTTTTGTTGGTATGATCCATCTCTGATACGTGTACTAGACCTTCAATACCTTCAGAAATCTCAGCAAAACAACCATAATCAGTCAAGTTGGTTACACGTGCTTTTACTACACTACCCACTGGGTAAGTGCCGCCAACGTTATCCCAAGGATCAGTACCAAGTTGTTTTAGACCTAGGCTAACGCGATTGCGCTCACGGTCAAACTTCAATACTTTAACTTTTAGGTCTTGACCAACTTCAACGACTTCAGATGGATGCTTGATACGGCGCCACGCCATGTCAGTGATGTGCAATAGACCATCGATACCACCTAGGTCAACGAATGCACCGTAATCAGTAAGGTTCTTAACGATACCTTCGATCTCGATACCTTCTTCAAGCTTGTTCAATAGCTCTTCGCGCTCAGCTGAGTTTTCAGCTTCCATAACTGCACGACGGCTAACCACAACGTTGTTGCGTTTTTGATCAAGTTTGATGACTTTGAATTCTAGCTCTTTGCCTTCAAGATGCGTGGTATCACGGATAGGGCGAACGTCAACCAATGAACCTGGCAAAAACGCGCGTACTGAACCGATATCTACGGTAAAGCCGCCTTTAACTTTGCTAGAAATAATACCTTTAACGATCTCATCGTTGTCAGAGATTTTCTCAAGGAAATTCCAAGTCTCAACGCGTTTGGCTTTTTCACGTGACAGTAAGGTTTGACCCATACCATTATCAACCGCTTCAACCACAACATCGACACTATCGCCAACTTCAACTTCAAGTTCGCCTTCTTCGCTTAAAAACTCTTCACGAGCGACGATACCTTCAGACTTAAGACCAGTATCTACTGTAATCCAATCATTATCGATGGCTACAACAGTACCTGTGATAACCGAGCCACGCTCGATATCCAGACCTGTTTCTTCGATGCTCGCTTCAAATAGTTCAGCAAATGATTCCATTATGTCTACCTTTGTATAGCCGTATCCTGTCCAGCACAGTACGGATCAAATTTATGACTATATAAAACGGAATACTGGTTTTATATCCTATATAGTCATATAAAAAAAACGGTTGTTGTTAATAAGCGTACTATTAATAAACTCAATGTTTACTAAACTCATTAACAACAATTGTCTTATCATAATAAAGCTTCAATGTCGTTCTAGTCATTCCTTACCTGACATACTATAATTTTATACTAAAATCAAAGATATAGGAAACTTTTTAGTGCTTAATATGTTGTTTCTATTAACTATTAAAGCAAATACCCTGATTCTGGCAATGTTTTTTTATCTGTTCATAAACCGCATCAGCATCAAGCGTTGAGCTGTCTAATACTAAAGCGTCTTCTGCGGGCTTTGACGGTGCTGTCGTACGATTTTCATCACGATCATCACGGGCTTTAATCGTCGTTAATATTGCCTCAAAATCTGCCGCTTGACCTGCTTCTGTTAGCTGTGTAACACGGCGCTTGGCACGGGCTGCCGCGCTAGCAGTCAAAAACACTTTAACGTCAGCATTTGGAAATACAACTGTACCCATATCACGACCATCAGCTACCAGTCCTGAGCGGGTTGCCATATCTTGTTGTAGCTTTAGTAAAGCGTGACGAACTGTCGGATAGACAGCCACTTGTGAGGCATAACCACCAATCGTTTCGTTACGCACCTGCTCACCCACTGCCTCACCATTCACGATGATATCGACACGCCCTGACTCATTGTTAGGTACAAAGGCAATCTCTAAACTTTGCGTTAACTGTAATACAGCCGTCTCATCAATCGACTGACTGGCATCGGCAGTAATCAATCCTGCTTCAAATGCCTTTAAACCAACGATACGATATAAAGCGCCTGAATCTAACAGCTGATAATTCAATGCTTGTGCCAGACGCCAAGTTACCGTGCCCTTGCCTGCGCCACTTGGCCCATCAATACAGATAACAGGATAACGCATTGGCTGCGCTTGGCTATTATCATTAGCAGGTGTAGAGACGGTCATAGGATTCACTTATCACTTTATAGTAGGCACTGCGTATATGGCGGCTTTTATACTAAAAACCTCATCAAACAAAAGCGACTTGATGCAACAGTAACTACGCAATATTTACTTAATTATCAACTGCTTGTTAGACTACTAACTTATTAGCAACCAAATAGGGCGATATTATAGCAAAAAAACCACGCTATCACTAGCCACAAGACTGATATCTTGTTGAATGTCTATTTTATTTGTTACTGATGATGGTATGGTCGCTGAGCTTGTTCTTTTTCGCAGCTTGGCGACGCTCACGAAAAAAATGCTTTAACATTTGACTGCTATGCTCGCAGCATAAGCCTTTATGTACTTCGATAATATGATTATAAAAAGATTGTGCAGCTAAGTTCATTTGACTGCCTACCATCCCCGCTCTAGGCTCACTCGCCGCATAGATCAGTCTTTCCACACGCCCATGAATGAGTGCGCCAATACACATCGTACAGGGCTCTAAAGTCACGTATAGCGTTGTCTGTAATGGCAGACGGTAGTTCTCTAAACGCGCGCACGCATCCCTTAGTGCAACAATTTCAGCATGAGCAGTTGCGTCATGGCGCCCAATTGGCTGATTGAACCCTTGGCCAATAATCTGCTGATTGTGAACCAATATAGCGCCTACTGGCACCTCTCCAAGCGCAGCCCCTTGTTTAGCCAGCAGCAGTGCTTCTTGCATCCATTTCACGTCTTCTAGCGACCAAAACGTACTGCTTGCGAATGAAGCGTCTACTTCAATAGTGGCGAGTTGGTTATCTGTTAACGGATGAAGTTGTAAATTTATCATCGAATTATTTGGCATTTATTGTGGTAATTGCCAGTCAATGGGCGTCTGTCCATACTGTACCAAGTAATCATTGGTTTTAGAAAATGGCTTGGAACCAAAAAACCCACCACGATTGGCAGCAAGTGGTGATGGATGCACCGCCGTTAAAATCAGATGTTTTTCTGTATCGATATACTTGCCTTTCTTTTGTGCCTTACTGCCCCACAATATAAACACGGTGTGCTCCGTTTGTTCATTGACCACATCAATCACTGCATCGGTAAACTGCTCCCAGCCTTTGTTTTGATGACTGTTCGGCTCACCTTCTCGCACGGTTAATGAGCTATTTAATAATAAAACCCCTTGCTGCGCCCAATAGGTCAAATCCCCATGTGCAGAATAGCTGGTACCAATGTCATCGGCCATCTCTTTGAGTAAATTATTGAGTGATGGTGGCTTGGGAATCGCTTTGGGCACCGAAAACGATAAGCCCATTGCCTGCCCTGGACGATGATAAGGGTCTTGTCCTAAGATAACGACTTTAACCTTTGATAAAGGGGTTAGGTTAAACGCATTAAACATCAAAGGAGCCGGTGGATAAATGCTCTCATCTGATTGATACGCTTCCTTTAAAAACGCTCGTAGATTGTCCATATTGTCAGAGGTTAATTCCTCTGCTAGGGCCGCTTTCCAATCTGCTGGTAGACGGACATTATCTAAAATTGCCTGCCTTTGCTCTGGGGTTTTCGTCGCTTGCTCGTCGAACAATTCCATGATACATCCTTATTATATTTGTTATGAATAATTACTTCGCAACTACAGTCACAATATCCTAGAAACGCGATGGTATTGCTAATATCAATTTTTTTAATCTCTGTCTGCGCAGGTACAGCAAGCAAGAAAAATGGATATCAGCAGGGCGTGATGGTTCGATATTACTTTTCACTGACTATAGCGTGGTTTAAAGATTGATGGTAACAAAAAATGCTGTGAGGTTTGTTAATAAATTATAGCAATAAAAAAAACGGCTACCACAGAAATATGGTAGCCGTTTTTATAAAGCTAATGTAAAACCGCTTAGCTGGCTAGTGACTCAGAGTCAGGATGCGGCTCATGGGTCTCAACGACCGTCAATATAATACGACTATCGGCTGAGCCCTTATCAGAAGACTTGTTACTATTTTTGTCTAGTTTCACAGTAGCGTCATCTTTCTCATCACCTGCTTCAGGCTCTAGGGTTAGATGGACAACCCCACCGTTAACCAAGTCTCCAAACAAGATCATACTGGCCAATGGCTTTTTGATCTCGTCCTGAATCAAACGCTGCATCGGACGTGCACCCATCAAACGATCATAGCCTTTATTGGCCAAGTAATCACGTACTTCATCATCGATCTCTAGCGTGACTTGCTTATCATCAAGCTGCACTTGTAGCTCAACCAAGAACTTATCGACCACTGAAACCACCACTGAGGTATCTAATGGGTTGAACTGGATGATAGCATCCAAGCGGTTGCGGAACTCTGGGGTAAAGACGCGCTTGAGCGATTCTGTATTATCACGGCTATGATCTTGCTGAGTAAAGCCCATCGAAGAGCGGCTAATACTATCAGCACCGACGTTGGTCGTCATAATAACAATCACCTGCTTAAAGATAGCAACACGACCATTATTATCTGTCAAAGTACCATGATCCATGACTTGCAACAGCAAGTTAAAGACATCAGGATGCGCTTTTTCAATCTCATCAAGCAATAAGACGCAGTGCGGATGCTGATTGATCTTTTCAGTCAATAATCCACCCTGATCAAAACCGACGTAGCCTGGAGGCGCACCTATCAGACGTGAGGCCGTATGGGCTTCCATATACTCTGACATATCGAAGCGCACCAACTCTACGCCTAATAATTTTGCCAACTGACGCGATACTTCTGTTTTACCAACCCCTGTAGGACCGGCGAACATAAACGAACCAATTGGCTTATCTGGTGCTTTTAAACCCGCACGAGACAGTTTAATCGCATCTGCTAACGTCTCGATCGCTTCGTCTTGCCCAAATACTAAATGCTTAAGATCACGATCTAAATGCTCAAGAATACTCTTATCATCACTGGATACCGACTTGGGCGGAATGCGCGCAAGCTTGGCCACGATAGCTTCAATGTCTGCCACATCGATTTTCATCGGTGGTTTTTTCTTGGCTTTCACCGCTTTTGAATCGTCAGATGATTTAGCACGATCATTGGCTTTTGCCGTATTGGCTTCATCCTGCATCTCGTTGTCATCGTCACTGCTCAGGTCGCCATCTAAACCCTCAGTATCGGCATCGATCTGAGCATCAAAGTCCTGCTCTAAATCCGCAATGAAGCTCTCTTCTGCTTCAATGTCGTCGGCATCTGGAATCACACCTAGGCGCTTATACGCACCGGCTTCATCAATGACGTCGATTGCCTTATCAGGTAAAAAGCGCTCGTGAATGTGCTTGGCAGATAACTGTACAGCGGTAACCAACGCTTCATCAGTATATTCAACGTTATGAAACTCTTCATAGCGCGGCTTTAGACCGCGTAAGATATCGATACTGTCATCGACACTTGGCTCTTTAACATCGATCTTTTGGAAACGACGTGACAGCGCATGGTCTTTTTCAAAGACCTGACGATACTCAGTAAAGGTCGTTGAACCAATGCAACGCAGCTCACCGTTAGCAAGTGCTGGCTTGATTAAATTCGACACGTCCATATTGCTACTCATTGAAGAGCCTGCACCAATAATCATGTGAATCTCATCGATAAACAAGATCGCGTTGGGCTTATTCTTTAGGGCATCAAGCAGTGACTTCATACGTTTTTCAAAGTCACCACGATACTTAGTGCCTGCGATGAGCGAGCCGATATCTAAGCTATAAATCACACAGCCATTGAGTGGCTTAGGTGCTTTATCATTGATAATTAACCATGCTAGCCCTTCGGCAATAGAGGTTTTACCAACCCCTGGCTCACCAACCAACAATGGGTTGTTTTTGCGGCGACGGCAAAGTACTTGTGCCGCTCGTTCAATCTCAGAAGCACGGCCAATTAATGGATCCGTTTTGCCTTCTGCGGCACGCTGATTGAGGTTAGTAGCGAACTCAACCAAGGGATCTTTACTGGTCTTTTCAGAAGCACTACGGCGCTCACCAGTCATCGAAGCACGTGGCTCAGATGGCTCGTCTTTGTCCTGACCGTGTGATAGATACTGGGTCAGCTCAAGGCGACTGATGCCTTGTTTTTTAAGCAAATAAACCGCGTAAGTATCGTGCTCAGAAAACATAGATACCAAAATATCTGAGCCTTCGACCAAACGACCGCCACCGATAGACTGCACATGAAAAATGGCGCGTTGTAGAATGCGATCAAAGCTTTGAGTCGGCTGTGGTGATTGCTCCGTTTCTGCGTCTACCGTTGGCGTATGCTTATTGATATAAGCCTCGAGCTCGGTACGCAGCGTAGAAACATTCGCATTACACGCCGTTAATGTATTGGCAGCATGAGTGTTTTCTAACAGTGCCAACAATAAATGTTCAACAGTGAGATACTCATGCGATTTTTGACGCGCAAGTGTCATTGCTAAACGCAAAGAAACTTCAAGATGACGACTTAACATAAGGACTTCCTACGGTTGTACCTATCTTATAAATTGATAGCTTTATGAATGAGTTAGGTAGTAAATCAGGGCGATAGATGGATTGTTCAAGGGCAATGTTAGTATTATTAAGAAACCTGCCTAAATGATGATTGATGCGTATCGCGTATCATTTAGCCGATGTTTCGACCTATCTAGCAATGATTGTGATAATTCATATTCGCTTTTCTTTATCTCAACATGATACTCAATCATAGTCAATCTATTAACGCATACTAAAATGTATCTAAGTACGCTCTATGAGGTGATATTAGAGATAAGAAAGTCAGAAAAAAACCAAAATAACGAATTATATGAATGACAAGTTGGGAATAAAAAAGATTATATAAAAGTGAGGGCGTAAATAATCAGGATATTGAGTAATAGTTGTCTACGCAATAGTCTCAGAAACATAGCGAAATACTAAAAAACTGAGCGTAAAACGTCAATTTACTATACAACGCTATATTTGTTATATAAGGCTATTTAAGATAAAAATCAAGATCAAAACAGAAAGAAGACTGACTACTTAGGAGCGTTCTTAAGATGAGGAGAGATGTTAGAACGAATTTACTGTGAGAGTAATAGTAGAGCTGCCTGATAAAAGGCTTTTAAAAGTGTTACTAATATATAAGCTCAAAAGTGGCAGTATTATATTGCCGATTAAAAAGCATCCAACAAAGTGAAAAGTCACAAGAAAATGAAGCAGTTATGACATCTACTCACCTTGATGCGGTTCTATTTGAGTCAATAGAGGATAGCCTTCGCGATGAGCCAGACTATTTACCTTTTTGGCTTTGGTTTCAGCGATATCTTTAGGATAAATACCCGCAATACCTTTACTACTGTTGTGAATCGTCAACATAACTTCAACAGCAGAATCAACACTGTGGCGAAACTCCGACTGCAAAACGTAAACGACAAACTCCATCGGCGTATAATTATCATTATACATCACGACCGCATACATCGGTGGCTTCGCCACTTCTGGCTCGGCTACGAGCACGTCTGCTTGTGGTGACGTCTCACCCTCTGGCTCATTATCTTGAGCACGGTGTGCAGGTGTATTAGGAAAATGCCAATCGAAAACAGTTGGCCTAGCTTGTAGAGTCATAGGTTTTATCATAATCAAAATATAAGGGTAAGTTTAGAATAAAAAGAGATTATACAGAGAGGCTGTCAGAAATAGCATAAAGTACCATGGTTATAACAAAGTATCGTTGCTATAAGCTAGTGGTTATAAATAGCCATTGTGCTTAACTAACTTTGGTTCATACCACTAAATTTCAAGTACTTATTAGATTTTAAATGCTAATTAAGGCTCAATAGGACTTTCATCTACTTCTGGCAAATCTAAAAGCGATAGCGGCATATTGTCGACCCTATCGCCAAGCTTCCAGTCATAAAGCTGTTCTTTTTGCTGACCACCGGCTCTCAAAGTCAGTTTTGCCTGCAATGGCTTAAAGCCTGATGGCATCATAAAGCGGCCACGAATACGCACAATACCCTTAATCGAATAACTGGCAGGATCTAGCGGCACTTCCACGAAGTCATCATCATCAAGCAATGTCAACGTTGGTGTTAAACGCTTGGCATTACCATCTTCACTGAGCATACCGATGTCAAAACCATACTCAAAAGCATTCTCAGGTAGCGGCTTAATATTAGCACCAATTATCTGTAGTGGCATGCCACCATTATCAGCAATCACCTCAGTATAGAGCTCATTAAGCTGGGCAACTTGTTTGTTTTCAACAGTTAGTGATTTTTGCGTTTCGCGTAACTCTTTCAAGTTTGCCAAACTAATCGCCAGCTCTTGCTTGGCAGTCGCAGCCTCACTGGTGGCTATTTTGTTGCTAATCCGCAAGTCTTTTAGCTCTTTGGTTGCCTCATTGCTATTGATAATTGCTTGCTTGGTCTCGGTTTGCATCGAATGAAAGCCGCGCTGATAGCCAAGCTTATGACCAAATAACAATCCAACAGTAGCGGTCACTAATATGGCCACAACAAAGAGTGCCAGCACCAGTGTCGATGCCCCTTTTTGACCAGCAATGAGATTGTGATGGTTGTCGATAAAGCGGTCACTGCTTTGTAAAGAATGCGGTCTACGCTCCACTTGATATGGAACAGAGTCTTGGCACGATAAACGTGCTGGCTGTGAGCAAAAGCGTAGTACAATCTTAACACGCATTTAGACAGTATCTCTTAACAGTAAGGGCAGGTTATTATAGCGGAATTTATAATCAATACCTAGCACCATCAATATGAATGATTTAACAGTAAAAATACAATGTTGGATAGTAAGATTAAGGGACAATCGGCGCAAAATTCAACCCCTGTGACTCATCAAACCCAAACATCACATTCATATTCTGTACCGCCTGCCCAGCCGCGCCTTTTACTAAATTGTCTTGTACCACAATAACCGTCAATTCAGAACGCTCATTGTCCTGATGTACCGAAATCCGCAGACGGTTGCTGGCTCGCACACTGCGCGTATCAGGATAAATACCTTTTGGCATGACATCAATAAACAACTCTGACGCATAGCATTGTTCAAATGCTTGTTGCCAATCGATGGCAGCGCCTTCTTCGGTCAACTCCATATGGATAGAGCTTAACATGCCACGAATCATTGGCACTAGATGCGGTAAAAAGCGAACACGATGGCTAAACTGACTGTCTAATAACTGCGCCACCCCCTGCTCAATCTCTGGCAGATGACGATGACCTGTAACGCTATAAGCTTTAAAATTGTCCGTTGTTTCCGCATAATTAAGCGCCAGACTCGCCTGACGTCCCGCCCCTGAAACGCCAGACTTCGCATCAATAACAATACGAGCATCGATCAATCGGGTGGCTTGCTGATTTTGCGCGTCAATAATGGGTTTTAAACCCAAAATAGCGGTGGTTGGATAACAGCCAGGATTTCCTACGACCAAAGCGTTTGCAAGTTTATCGCGATTGACTTCAGGTAAGCCATAAACAGCCGTTTTCAGCAGCTCAGGACAGGCATGCGACTGTTTATACCAATGCTCAAACTCCGTCAATGACTGGAGACGAAAATCAGCCGCCAAATCGATGACTCGTACACCTGCTTGAGTCAACGCTTGTGCTTGTTTCATCGCGACACCATGTGGCGTGGCAAAAAACACCACATCACATTTTTGTAAGGTGGCAAGCGTATCATCACCCAAGTCACTAAAGACAATATCCGAGATACCGCGTAAGCTTGGGAATATCTCATCAGCACGTGTACCCGCTTCACTACGTGACGTTAGCAAATCAATAGAAACCTCAGGATGAGCGGATAGTAAGCGAATCAGCTCAATACCTGTATATCCTGTGCCACCGACGATTGCTGCTGAAATCATAAGATATCCCCTTTTACTCAGTAATGTAATTGCTAGCTATCGCTACCACTGGATTTTAAATTTATAAGTCCAATTTATCATAGCATTTAAATATCTCAGTGGCTAAATACCACAATGATTAAATAGCACAGTGATTAAATAGCACAGTGATTAAATAGCACAGTGATTAAATAAAGCAATGGCTAGATTTTGTAATCATGCACGGCATCGATAAACACTTTGGCATTGTCAGGGTTGACCCACTGCGTAATACCATGACCCAAATTCGCCACGTAGCCAGTTTTTTCGCCATTAGCATAAGCGCTATCTAGCATTAACTTTACTTCTGAGCGGATGGTTTCAGGAGAACCGTAAAGGGTTGCTGGATCCAAATTACCTTGAAGCGCTTTGCTACTCTGTAACTTCTTATGCTGTTTGGTCAACTGACGCTGACTCTCAGTCAATGCTTGACGCGCCCGATCAAGCGGCATCGTCCAATCTAGACCTAAGGCATCCGCCTCACTATCCGCTTGGACATCTAGCCATAGTCCGCCGCCCTTGGTAAACAGTACCACTGGTATATCAGGGTGACGCACTTTTAGCTCAGCGACGATGCGCTTATTATAAACATGTGAAAAATCGATAAACTGACGATGACCCAGCGCGCCGCCCCAGCTGTCAAATATCTGCAATACTTGAGCACCAGCAACGACTTGCGCATCTAAATAGTCAATAACAGACGTGGCAAGCTTATCTAATAATTGATGTAAAAAAGCTGGGTTACTATATAAAAAGCCTTTGGTATAACGATAATCTTTTGAGCTGCCGCCTTCAATCATATAGGTCGCTAGTGTCCACGGACTACCAGAAAAACCGAATAAGGGCACTTGCCCATTTAATGCTTTACGAATGCTGGTCACCGCACGCATGACGTAATCCAGAGAATCATTGACATCAAGCACAGGCAGTCTATCTAAATCAGCTTGCGTACGAATAGGGTGTTTAAACTTCGGCCCTTCTCCCGCTTCAAAATACAAACCCAAGCCCATGGCATCAGGAATGGTCAAAATATCACTAAATAGGATAGCTGCGTCCAAATCATAACGACGTAGTGGCTGTAAAGTGACTTCTGTCGCGCGAGCGGTATCGCGGCACAAGCTCATAAAGTCACCTGCTTCAGCACGGGTGGCTTTATATTCTGGTAAATAACGACCAGCTTGGCGCATCATCCACACGGGCGTGGTGTCGATCGTTTCAAAACGAAGGGCACGTAGCAATCTGTCGTTTTTTAAAGGGGCAAACTCATGCTGAAGCGAGTTATTATTGTCTGAAGCACTCATGTACAAATCTCCAAAACAGCACGGTATTCATTGATAAGAATGACAATGAATACCGTGCTGGATAAAATAAGTTGAATATAAAGAATATAGAACGCGTCACACATTAAATAATCAGGTTTTTGTGCAAAGACGCGTTTTAATCAAAATCGCGTTTTAAGCCAAAAACGTCTAGTATCACAAAATAATACTGGTTTTCGAGTTTTTGAGTGCTAATTACTTTTAAATATTAGGGCGTGTTGATAAGCTTTTAGTCGCGGATAAATTTCCAACCTTGATGAGTATAAGTAATGGCATGACCAAAATAGTCTACTGACAAAAGTCATTTGATGCCTTATTTATACTTATAAATAAGGCATCTTTATACCTGTACATAGAGAATCAAGCGCATAGGAAATCGATACTACTACATCGTCAATGCTAGGTTGTCACGATGTACCATGACCACGCGCTCTTCATTATTACCAAGAATTCTATCGAATTGCTCAGTACGCTCACGAGCCACACGGCGCGCGTCACGAGAGGAGAAGTTGACTTGGCCAACGGCGAGACGCTCGCCTGTATCTTGGTGCACAATTTCGACCACATCACCTTCATCAAAATCACCGCGTACTTCTGCTACGCCGACTGGTAGCAAGCTCTTATGATGTTCAACGACGGCTTTTGCGGCACCAGCATCAACAATCAAAGAGCCTGACATACGTAGATGCGCTGCTAGCCATTGTTTACGAGCAATGATTTTATCTTCGTCATTAGTCGTTAGCAACGTACCAACCGCTTCACCAGATACCACACGGGTAATAACGTCATCGATAGCGCCGCTCACAATTACGGTAGGACAACCACCCATGGCGGCAAGGCGACCAGCACGAATCTTGGTTAGCATTCCACCACGTCCGAGTTTGCCACCATCACCTGCAATATCAAACAAGTAATCAGCCATGGCACGCTCTTGACGAATCATTTTGGCATCAGGGTTATCACGCGGATTATCAGTGAACACGCCGTCTTGATCCGTTAAGATAATGTACAAATCAGCATTGACCATCGCTGCTGCCATCGCACCTAACGTATCGTTGTCGCCAAATTTGATCTCATCAATGGTGATGGTGTCGTTTTCATTAATGACCGGTAGCACGTTCCATTCTAATAACTGTGTCAGTGCGCCTGTGGTATTCAGATAACGACTACGGTTGGACAAGTCATCATGGGTTAGTAGTAGCTGAGAGCTTTGAATACCGTGCTGAATCAACGCTGACCACCAGGTTTCAATCAAGCCCATTTGACCAATAGAAGCACAAGCTTGCAGCGCCGCTAATTTTTTGGGACGCTCCTCTAGGTTCATGCGTACCACGCCTTCAGCAACTGCCCCTGACGACACGAGCAGTACTTCCACGCCTTGCTTGTGCAGCTTAGCAATTTGCTTTGCCCATTCGTAAATGGCAGTTCGATCTAGCCCTCGACCGTTATTGGTTAATAACGATGAGCCAATCTTGACAATAACGCGCTGAATATCAAAGTTGCGAGTTTGCTTAATAAACCTTGCTTCTTCGGTCGTGTTTTCTATGTCACCTGCCATATAAACTCCTGTGTCTTATGTCAATTAATTACGGGGATTGATCTAAAAAATTCAAGTATATCAGTTTAAGCACCATCATTTAAGGAACATAAACGACTTCAACGCCATCTTCATCGTCATCATCTAAATCATCATCGTCGTTTAAGTCCAACCCTTCACGTGCCGCTTTTCGAGCCGCACGATAAGCCTCACGTTGGGCTTCAGTATTCAGACGCACTTCTACTTCTAAGCGCTCAAAACGTGTTCTTTGTGCTTCAGCGAAGATGGGATCCTCTATTTCGCGTTCGCGCTCTAGTTCAATCTCATTCATCAAATGATATTTAACAGCATCAGTCCCTTCACCCATTAGGGTTGATGTGCGAAATACATCTCCTGTCCAACCAAGCTCGGCAACAATATGGGTACAGAGCTCATTTAACTCTTCTTCAGGCACCTGATCAATTTTGTTTAATACCAAAATTTGGGGCAAGTTGGATAACTCAGGCGAAAAACGTTCAAGTTCATTCAAGATAACACGAGCATTTTTTACCGGATCGCTGCCATCAATTGGCTTTACATCAACCACATGTAATAGACGGCGCGTACGAGCAACATGCTTTAAAAATCGAATACCAAGTCCTGCACCTTCTGAGGCACCTTCGATCAAACCCGGAATATCCGCCATGACGAACGAGCGATGACGACCAATATCGACCACACCCAGATTTGGAACCAACGTGGTAAACGGGTAATCAGCAACTTTTGGTCTAGCAGCAGAAACCTGACGGATAAAGGTCGATTTACCGGCATTAGGCAAACCAATCAAGCCAACATCAGCCACTACTTTTAGCTCAAACTTAAGAACTTTTAGCTCACCTTCAAAGCCTGAAGTAGCCTTGCGCGGTGCTTGATTGGTCGAGCTTTTGAAGTGAGTATTGCCCAAACCACCATCACCGCCTTTGGCAATTAGCAAGGTCTGACCAATTTCAATCAAATCACCCAATACTTCATCGGTTTCGGTATCGACTATCGTAGTACCAATAGGCACTGGCAAAAATAGATCGTCAGAGCCCTTACCCGAACAGTTTCTACTGTGACCATTCTCAGCTCTCATGGCGTCATAGCGACGCGTATAACGATAGTCAACTAGAGTGTTGGTATTATCTTCTGCAATGGCATAAACATCTCCGCCCTTGCCACCATCGCCACCATCAGGTCCACCACGTGGGACATACTTTTCTCGGCGAAAACTGGCGATTCCGTTACCACCGTCACCTGCTTTTACCGTTACGACGGCTTCATCAATAAATCGCATCTTACGTTCCTTAATTTACCATCCAGTTTATAAACTGGTTACAGCCAACGACTGTATTTTAGGGTATAGCTATGTGTTTGTGTAGTTGTAAAAACTTAGTGCTTGTGAAAGCTTAAATTTTATAAAAAATAGTGCTTGTAAAAAACTGGTTTAAAAATAATTATAACCCTAGTGTGCCAAAATACTTAGCAACAAACATGATACTTAGCAACAAGTATGACAACAACACCCGATAACCAATCGGACTATCGGGTGCTTGAGTATCACATCTAAAAAACATGGCTTCTATACGAAACTTAATGCATTAGCGTATCACTGCTATAGACTTAGAATTTTTACGCTGGAATCTGAGTATAGCTGATGCCGGCCATTTGCGTCGCCAAACGTAATACTTGCGTACTATAGCCCACTTCGTTGTCATACCAGATATAAACGATGGCATGATTGTCTGTGAGAATTGTCGCTTGTGCATCAACGATACCGACGTGCGTATCGCCGACGAAATCAGTCGAGACCGCTTCGGTAGAGTCCGTATAAGCAATCTGTGTTTGCCACTGGCTGCTATTAGAAACTTTACGCATAAACTCATTTAACGCATCAGCACTGGCAGGTGCAGTTTTGAGGTTTAAGTTTAAAATTGCTAAGCTGACATTTGGCGTGGGAACACGAATAGCATTACCGGTTAATTTGCCGCTAAGCTCTGGTAGTGCCTTACCAACTGCTTTTGCCGCACCAGTACTAGTGATAACCATGTTCAACACTGCACTACGGCCACGGCGATCGGCCTTGTGGTAGTTATCGATTAGGTTTTGGTCGTTGGTGAACGAATGAATTGTTTCCACGTGACCATTTTCGATACCATACTCGTCATTCAATACTTTTAGCGTTGGTGTAATCGCGTTGGTCGTACAGCTCGCCGCGCTGACAATCGTATCATCACCGACCGTATCATTATTCACACCATAAACGACGTTTTTAATCTCGCCGCCAGCAGGAGCCGTTAGCAATACTTTTTTAACGCCTTGAGACTGTAGATGCTTACCAAGACCGGCTTCGTCTTTCCAAATGCCCGTGTTATCAATAACCAATGCATCGTTGATACCATAAGCCGTATAATCAATTTCGCTTGGGTCTTTAGCATAAATAACTTGCACAAAGCGACCATTGATAATCAGACCGTTATTTTCATCATCAACCACCACGCCACCAGCGAAGCTACCATGAATCGAATCACGCTCTAGTAATGATGCACGCTTGGCCAAATCACCAGCAGCAGCCGGACGTACGACGATGGCTTTGAGTTGTACGCCTTTCGCGCTTGACGCTTGCGATAACAATAGACGCGTTAAGATACGACCAATACGACCAAAACCGTATAGCACGACATCAGTCGCACCATTGATAGCATTGTTGTCACTGCTAATAGATTGCAGAGCCGCTTGTACATCACTGTCATTAGCAATCAATTGACCGACATCGATACGCGCAGCTTGGATAGCCTTATTGTCTGCTAGCACTTTAACCATCGCTAGCGTATCAGCGATAGCGATGGCTTTTGCATCTTGATCACGCATCGCTACTTTTTGATGTAGTGCCAATATGCGACCGACTGAGGTCGTATCTAGCGTTTCACCGAACAAGGTCACTTGGACATCTTGCTCGTTATAGAGCTTATTCAATAGCCCCATGAGCTCAATCGCTTGTTGCTCTTGGTTGTTATAATTGCTCAAGTGCTCTTGATGTAGGTGGCGTAAGGTATCAGCGTTGCTCACGAGAAACATCCTTATGGTCAGTAATGTATGATCAGTAAAGTATGAAGAAGTATCAAACAGATAGATTGTATTTAGTCTAAGTGACTATTCAAATACGGTGAGGTCAAATACGATGAGGGCAAAACATCCATGCCAATCATTTTTCATTTTCATCAGTGTATTTAGATCGCCTAGATTTTAGCCTAAAACGGCCAATTTTGCCAGTGATAACATATCAGCGCGCACTTATAACCTATTTTGGGGCTATATTGACTTGATTATAAAAATAAAGGCAGCCTATTACGCTGCCTTTGTTAAATTCGAACGCCTTAAACAACGATGCTGTTAAACAACTAAATCGATAAACAACTAGCACACTAAACAATTAGGGTACTAAAGTAACTGTTTGATTGCTTTGTGCGGTCAGTTTAAATTCTTTCAAGTCGTAGCCTTGTTGCTGGGCAATTTGGCGATATTTCGCATAGGTTTCTTGACTGACATTGGGCGAACGTGCTAGTAACCATAAATAGTCTTTGTCTGGCGTACCAACTAGCGCTGTCTGATAATCAGCATCGCGCGCCAATACCCAATAATCGGCACGACCGACTGGTAACCAGCGAATCCATGAAGGCAAGAACGTCACTTTTAACTTGCTACCCGTATCGTCATCAGGTTTTGCCAATCCTTCAGCGATAATCTCTGAACCATCTTCAGCTTTACATTTATTAGTGACTATAATTCCTGAGCCATCTGTTTTTTGGGTATAGTTAGCAGTGACATCACTGACACAGTTGCGCTGGAAATACATTGGCAACCGTCCTATCTCATACCATGTGCCTGCATACTTTTTGAGATCCACACTGTCAACGGTCGTCGGTGTATTCGCAGACTTATGGATGATACTGCTGGGCTTCACGGAAAGTGTTTCCATTGCTGTCTTATCAGGCTTTGCTGTAGCAGCGGCTTTATTAGTAGTCATAGTAGAAGCTGGTAGGGGTGCGGCATATGCCGAAAATGCCGCTAACGGTATAATAATCGCTAAGGCAATCCCAGTATGCTTGATAAGCCCATTCATAAATATGCGCTCCGGTATCTCTTGATATGATTTAGTCGTCAATGATAAATCGTCATTTTTCTGAGGTTTTTCTATTGAAATAGAAGCTTGCTCCTCTGACGTAAACGCATCTAACTCGCTAATCTTTTGTACTGGTTTCTTTTGTATTTTTTTATAGCCGCTGGCTTTCTTATAACCATTAGCCATACTAAAATCTTCTGCAGCGCTACTTTTTGGATCGTGGTCGTTGATACTACCGTTTTCAATCATAGCAAACTCTTTTGCCTGTGTAAGGCCTTTGTCAATACTTTTGTAGCCCAAATAGCTGTCTTGCAAAAACGACTCTTCTGCCAAATGGTTCGAATGTGTGTCGTTATAGTTTTCGCTATCGTTACTAGCGCTATCATTACTAGCATTGTCATAGCTGGCATCATTACTGGCAGTATTGACATATTGCTCGTTATCATTCTGATAATGAGTCTTTGACTGATTAATTTGTTGTGATTGAGAACCGGCTGCCTGTGAATCAGACCATGCTGACTGAGGTAACTTATTGGTTTTCATAGGGGTACCATTAATTGATAGTGATGGTTAAAAATACTTTAATTATCAAATAAATTACCTTTAATTTTCTATGCAAAATCCTTGCTAATATAAAAGACAGTGTCTGTATATAAAAGAAAGTGCCCATAAAATTAAGCGTAACTAAAAATAGTGAAAGCCGCTTAGCCAAATTATTAATTCATAGAAAACTGAAATTTTAATCTATGAAAAAATGGCTTGAACGCTTGTTAATTTGATAGTTTATATTAATAGTAGTTATCCTATTAAAACAGTGTCGCAATGTAGGGAAACGCAACAGTTTGTAAGTAATTCTATATTTATATTAGAGAATAGATAGGCAGTTACTAACTGGATAAATATGAAAGAAATATGTCACTTGCATAAACTTTCTTTCATAAAAACTTCTCTCATATGCGCCACTATTCATACGTACTTCTATTAGACTTATATGGAGGGATGCTAGTTTGACTTGGTCTTGATTAGGGCGCGCCTTAAATCTGAACGAGAGCGATTAAATAGACTAAAAATAGCTAAATGAATTGGCGGATACCCGCCACACTTATACCGCCATACTGGTAAGCTTGCTCACTCATTGCTGGTGACAAACCGCCCAAACCGATGACTGGCATATCAGCTAACTGTGCCAAAGCTGACCAAGACTTCCAACCTAACGGCACAGTATCAGGATGCGTTTGGGTAACCAATACTGGTGATAGAAAAATACCAATAATCGGCGGTAGTTGCTGTTGTAAACGAGTACGGGCAAGCTCGTTGGCAGCATAAATGCTGGCTGCATCATGACAACTAACTATCAATGGTCGATCTGTAGATAACGTTTGTTTACCTACAAAACCATCTTGCCTATTATCAAACCACTCCATTAATGCGGTATGAGTGAGCTGGTGCGCAACAATCTGATAGCCATCTCGCAAAGACTGAGCATGAGTATGGGCATGAGTATCAAAAGGCAAAATCACTTGAATGTCTGGACGCAAAGACATCAATTGCTTTACGCTATTATCTAAATCTGAGTCCTTAACTCGAATGTATAGCCAAGCATGGGATGCGACCTTTTCCATATGATATGTCAGCCACTCTGCTACTGGATTTGGCTGGTCGCTAAAGTGTGTCAAAGGATAGCTAATCGCTATCTGCGCTGGTAGGTGCAACCATTCAAGGATGGTTTTATTAGCATCGGGTAAGTGATACTTTCCTGCTAATAATTCAGATTTATTTACCCATGCTAATGCCTGCCCTTCTAAGCCATGGCTAAGATATCGATGCTGCTCATACTGTGGCGCGGTTAGCTCAATATTATAGACCTGTAAGCTTACTTGCTTATCCCCATAATCATGATGCAATCGCCCAAGTTTGACGATCGTATTATCATGAATATCAATGCCGGTCTCTTCAGCAACTTCTCGTATTAACGCCTGTTTTGCGGTTTCATCCGCATCTATCTTGCCACCTATAAACTCATAGCGATTGCCCTGATGTTGGGTTGCATCTCGAAACCCAAGCAAATACTGTGCCTGATAATGAATCACAGCAACAGCGACGTTTATGATTTTTTGGTGGCTGGTTTTTTTGATTGTTGCGACGTTGAGCATCATATTATCCTTTAAAGCTTGTTTTATTTATGGCGGACACTAACTTGAAATAATAAGCAAAAATAAAACTAAGAGTTTGATAACACTAGTAAAAATTTACTTAAGGTGAACTTTATCACCGCTGATTCATATAAGTTTACATAATGACTGCATTTTATTTTATCAATTACCTTGCAAAACCTTTCAATCTAAATGATAATTATTATCGTTAATAGCTATTACTCTCTTATCTCTACTATTCAACTGTTTTATCAAAAGGAATTTACTATGAGCATGGTTATCTCTCGTTACTTAAACTGCCGCGAAAACCGTCTACCGACTTTGCAATCACAGCATCTGTTTGCCTTGACCAAAGAGGTACGTATTGAGCACGAAGGTGAGGAATATCGCTTACGCTTAACTCGCAATAACCGCTTAATTTTGACCAAATAGTTCATATAGCCTCAGAAATATTACAATGAAAAAAACGCCTTTATCGAAAGGCGTTTTTTATTGGCTAAAATACAGTAAATACTATTTGGGCAATATTAGAGTTAATAAATCAACCATTAGCTGATAACAGTATTATCCAAAATTGCCTTCTAAAATTGCCAACTATAAACCACGTCAACTGCATTTTCTGCCGCTGACGTCGCCTCGACGTAGATGCGACGGGTCAACTGGTAACGGGTAGATAGGCTGTTCTGTGCATTAAAGACACCTACTCCATAGCGAATATATAAATCAGGCGTCACGTAACCGGTAACATTAACATTAGTATCTTCACTACTGCCAGAGGCATCAACAGTCAGACTTTGTAGACCAAAGGCTTGACCAATCTGGTTGGTTAAGTTGCGTGTCCCACTCAGCCCAAAGCTCAGTCCAGCAGCAGCTAAGTTATTCGTCACTTGTGACTTAAAGCCTTGCTCACTGATTTGCGTGGCGCTCTTATTATCGATACGACCCGTTACCAAAGCGTTCATTGCTTGCTGTTGGGTCAGACCAGCATTGTTAAAGACGATGATGTTTGGACTTTCAGTACTGCCTTTGACACGCACACCAACGGTTTTTCCGCTAATGACTTTGACAGCTTCAATACTCAGGTTAGGCTTCATCACATCCCCATTGAAGCGCACCTGCCCATAGTTAAGCTCTAGACTCTGACCGAAAGCATTGATATTGGTACGACGTGATACTTGCACCACCCCTGTGGCACGCATAATGCCCGTGCCGTTTTGAGTGATATTAATCGCACCTGCCAACGGAATAACCGCTCCAAAGCCACGGAAGTTAATGTCATCACCCAAATCAACACCGATATCAGCATTGATCGACCACGGTTTTGAGATAGCTAAGACTTCGTCGATATTACCAATGAGACGACGATCTAGGACGACCGCATCTTCTGTTTGCGTAATGATATCTTCACTAGCCTCTGGCGGACGAATGGTCGCTGATGGCACGCTGATGGCTCCTGTAATGTTGACGTAACGGTCGCCAGGACGCACGATAATATCGATATCAGGATTAATCTCAGCCAATAGCAAGGGTGGCTGGGTCAATACTAAGCGCTCACCAACGACACTCAATTTGGCTTGTAGTTTTTGCTGCCAGTTTACTGTTCCCGTTAGCGTGCCGCTACCCGTACCACTATTAAAGGTGCCGTCGATAGTTGCTTGCGTTCCACGAATCTTGGCATCGACATTAACTTTTCTTAAATTGACTGGCAAGTCAAGCATCGCGATACGACCGTTGGCCAATTTCACATCACCATAGAACTGTGGTTTTTCTAGCGTGCCACCAAGTCCGCCCGCCATAGTGATATTGCCTTCAAGCACACGCATACCGGGGAAGAAAGGTTTAAAAATCGCTAAATTAAGCTCATTGAGCACTAATGCGCCCGAAATGGGTTTGGGGTTTTTATAAGGATCGACGATGACTTCCGCGTAACCGCGCGCGCCGCGACCAGTATTGATATCTGTCCGTAATTTAAGACCTTCAGGTACTGACAAGGCAATCAGTGACACACGCTTGTATGACAAGCTTACAGGAGCGCTGTCACCATCTTGAAGCAAGCCGATTTTGCCATTATCAGAATATAAAGTGGTATTGATAGTCGGTGGACGACCACGTTGCCAGCCGACAATCGCCTTACCATTAATCTGCCCTTGCCAATCAATATCTTTGGGTAAAAACACTGAAAATAGCGAGGCGTCTAGCTTTTGCAATGCTAAATCGACCTGACCACCAGACGGTGAAGCGATTAGGTTTTCACGTAAACACAGCTTGCCGGTTTGATCGGCCGCCTGCCAGCAATGCGCGGCAAGTTGCACCTTAAGCTCGCGGTCACTGCCGTTTTGCTTGTTAGGCAAATTGACAATCAACTGCGCTGGCTGCAACTGGTTCAAGGTGGCATATCTGGACTTAACACGACCTTTACCAATCACCCCAGACCAACTGAGTGTATTACGATTAAAACCACCTTTGAGTCTTGCTGCAATATCGAGCTGCTCGTTAGCGACATTGAGATCGACCACATGTGCCTGCTCAGTACCATTAAAAGACGCATTAACGCTTTTGAAGCTTTGCCCGCCAGCATCTAAGCCTTCAGCACTGATAATAAGCTGACTTGGGCTGTTTGCTAAATTCACGATTTTGCCGCGAATACGACCTTGACGCAAGATAAAGCCCGGCAGCGCAAGTCGCTCACCGACCAAATCAATATAGATAGTGGGTAACGCTTGTCCCGCAGGCTGCGATAAGGTCGCACCGCCAGTCACTTTGCCGGTCAGCTTACTAGAGAGCTGATCGAGACTGGTGATATTAATCTTGGTTTGTAATTGCTTGGCATTGCCATTGGCAGTGATGTAGTTATCGCCCCAGCGTAAGACGAGGTTATTGGCATTTAAACTCTCGATTAAGGCGTTCACTTGCTTATATTGCGCCTGTGCATCTTGCTTTTGTAAACGTTTAAAATAGCTCGCCAAGTCTTTTGGCAATCGCATTTTTGCAGCTAAGCTGCCTTTTGCACTAAGCGGTTGACCTTTTAACGTCCCCGTCAAGTTGATTTGTTTGATATTAATGGTTTGCTGAGTATCGCTCCAGCGACCGTCGGTATCTATAGTACCGGTGATAGCGCTTGGCGTACTTTTGAGGAAGTAACCCAAATTAAAGCGATTCATTACTGCTTTGATATCCCAAGCGATACCTTGACGCACATCGACGGTGCCACTGGCATCGATACTACCTGCAGCGCCGACATGACGGAAGCGTTTGATACGGATGAGCTGGGCATCGCCACTGGCATCGATAGTCAGTTTGCCTGCTGGTAACTGCTCGGCATCTAATACACCGTCAAAATTTACTGCAAATCTATTTAGCTTACCCTTGGCATTCGCTTTGTTTTTTGGTGCTGTTTGCCACTCGCCACTGGTTTTTAAATCACCAGTAATAATGGCCGGATTGTTGGGTAAAAAATAACCCAAGTTGAAGTCATCAAAGCGACCATCCACTGTCCAACCAATATTTTTTCGCAAATCGATGACACCCTTCGCATTCACTGCGCCAGCCTCACCCTTATAATTGAGCTTACGAATACTGATCAGCCTTGGCGTGCCAGCCGCATTGATAGACAGACGACCCTTTGGCACATCCGCCGTATCGACCTGACCATCAAAACGCGCATCGAACATAGAAAGCTCGCCGCCAACGATATCGACTTTGGCATCACCGCCACCAGTGATGCCGATAGCACGGCCGTCTTGCGTGGCATCAAGCTGCGCCTGCAAATCGGTATTGTTTAAATTAATAATATGACGCTGACCTTTAACCCCGCTTTTGCTGATATTCACTAAGCGGCCACTGGCACTAATACTGCCCGTTAGACGCTCAAGCGGTAGATCACTACGATACTTTTTGGGTAATAAACCATTAGTACGGGCATCAATTTGCCACGTTAATGGGCGCTTCTTGGTCGCCAGTTGAATCTGCCCAGTACCTGATAAATCACCGACGATACCATTATATTTGAGACGATTGATGTCAATGACATTGCCAGCTTTGCGGACGCGCACATCATAGTTGCCTTTGGGAGCAGCATTAAGCTCATTGATGACTGCATTGGCATCGACAGAGAGGGTCGAACCGCGCACGATGACATCAGCTTGACCACTAGGACTATCGATATTACCGATATTCGGGACATTACGACGGATCAGATTTTGCCAAGTGGCATCGATATACCAAGGCGCTACCTGTTTAACCTTCGCAGAGGTTTTACCACGTGCAATATTGGCATTAACATGTTCGCCATCACGCTGACGTAGATCCGCGTCAATCTCTAAGTTACCTGCACTGTTTTTTTGTTGATAATGTAGCGACAATCGACCGTTGAGTTTTTGCGGAGCGTAGGCTTTAAAATCAGCATAGTCGTCAGGAATCGCGCGGCGAATGTCAAAATTGCTACCAGTCGCACGCACCTTTGCATCAAAGCTATTTTTCCAGTCTAAAATACCTTGTAATATTAGGTTTCCAGCTGGAACCTGAGCATCCAAACGATCAATGCGCAGTTGACTATTGGCAATCACTGCCCGCCCTTGATAATGCCCTGAAGGAATATCTTTGGCAGTCAGCTCAGTATTAATACGCAAACGTATCTCAGAGATGACCCCTGAGGCAGTGGCTGTGCCGCTTTTTAGGCGAATGGCTTGGCTTTCGGCATAAGGAATCAGAATGTCGTCCCATTGCAGTTTTGCCTGAAACGGTGAATCCTTATCGAGTCCTTGCACTACAAAATCACCGCTGACATCGTTATCATTGTAGCGGCTACGCACCTTACCAACGGTACGTTTTAAGCTGCCGGTAGCGGTAATATTAAGGGGATCAATGTAGGCTTTTTCTAAGGCACTGACCTCAGCAATAGCACTTAAGTCCAACGGATAGTCACCTTGCAAATCAATCTCACCTTGCAAAGCACTAACCTTGACGATATCTGCATACTGTAAATTGCCGCGACCTACCGTGACCATGCTGCCAACCCACGTCAAATCACGAGCGCTGATATCATGAATGACAATAGGATCTTTGGTCACTTGTTTATAGACAATCGTTTTTATTTTGGCTTGATCAAAACGCAGATTCACCGGTAGCTTGAGCGTTTTATAATCAAATGGCTCACCCGTTGGCGGTTTTTTATTGATAATCTCAATACGCTGAATGTCGGCATCGCGCAGATGGACTTCTTTAGCAAATACCGCACGCCAGCCTATTTTAACGTAGGCTTTGTCTACCAAGATCTCAAGGTCTTCGGTTGCCTCGATATCGATATCTGTGACCAACAGACCATCACGCAAATTACCGCGCCCATATTTAAACTTAATACCCGTCTCAGCGCTAATCTTTTCTAATAAGAACTTGGTGCCTGATTCAGTACCAGCCGCATAAAAAAAGATGGCGAACATAATCGCCAGTACGATGAGCATGAGTACCAGTAGCTTGAGCAAAAAAGACAGCGGATACCAACGCCTTACAGCACGGGCATCACGTTGCGCCGGATCTTCATCCGGTGAATTATTAGGCGGGGTATTTTTGGTCAACATCACACTCAACTACGTTAAAAAAATGATTGCCAACAATCGCTAAAAACGATTGACGAGGCTCTTATAAAGGCGATCCGATAAAGAAACTCAACCTGACAGGAACACTTTCTTCTGTGACACCAGCGGCAACATCGACCCGCACCACACCAACAGGTGATGCCCAGCGAATACCAACACCAACGCCGACCTTTGTATCAGTCTCGAAGTTTTTGTCATAGGCATTACCCACGTCGGTAAAAACGGCGGCGCGAAAGCCAGGTTTAAACTCATAGTTATATTCCGCACTACCGACGGCGAGCACTTGCCCACCAGTCAGATAGCCATTGTCGATAGGCGATAAGCTCTCATAATCATAACCACGAATACTTTGATCACCGCCCGCAAAGAAGCGCAGCTTATAAGGCACTTCATAGAAATCATCGGCCCAAATATAGCCTGCATTGAGACTACCAAGTACTTGGTGCTTTTTGTCGTCGCCAAAACTATAAATACCGCTGACACCCGCCCGTACAATCGCTAAATCTGTATCGCTCAACGCCTTTTCAGCGCCTGCTTCTACAGAGTAATACTGACGGATACCACGAGTCGGATTGGTCGCACTATCCACGTCCGTTTTATTGATACCATAGCCCAATAACAGCGCTTGTTGCTTTGGTCTAGAAGACGTAAAGCGTATCGGCAGATCTTCTAAGTCCGCCTCATCAACCCCTGTCTCTAGCTCGTCTAAGCGATAACGTACAGAGTAGCTACGATTCCAGCCACTGTCACGGCGAATATTACGTGCCAATGAAGCTTTTAGCGTTCGGGTAGACAAATCAAAGTTGCCTTTGCCTTGATCGATGACCTCCTCTTCATAGGTGAGGCGCGCATCTAGCTTATCATTAAGCGGATGCTTCCACGGCCGGCTGCCATAGACCGAGACATTCTTAGTAATTCTAGAAACCTCCGTTTCTGCGCCAGCTTGATAGCCTTGACGATTGAGCAGGTTGTAATCTATCTTAGCTGTGGCGCGTACGCCGGTATCGGTACCATAACCAATACCTACTTGGGCGTCGCGTGGCTTACTGGAAGAGACAAAGACATATAGTGGGACTTTTTTACTCTCTTGCACTTGTTGCGGCGTTTTACGTCCTGCCAGCGTCGGTGGTACAAAGTTTTCATCCGCAAGAATACTCTTTTCATCTGGGAAGATTTTTTGTGCCACGTTGCTGATAGAGTCACTGATTTTACCTAAAATCGTGTCGGTCTCTTGGTCTTTTTCGTCTAATACCCGATCATCTGGCAAGCGGCTTAAGCGATTGGCTTTTTGTTTGATGGCTTGGAGTTTATCCAGTGTTTGCTCATCTGCTTCAAATTCGATGGCAGCGATATCTGCGGGATTAACTTTCTCCCCACTATTGCCACTATTAGCATCGCCATCGCTACTATTTGCTGCATCACTGTTTTGCGCAGTGTCATTTTGAACAGTACCATTTTGAACAGTACCATTTTGAACAGTGCCATTCGTATTACTGCTACTTTCTGCCCCATTATTTGCTGCGGCTACATCATCAATAATTTCTGAAGCATTGACCTCACTGTCAACATCGTCGTTGCCAGTATTACCAGCCGCATTGCCAGGCGCATTATCGAACGCTAAGGTACTGTTTTCACTGCTGTCATTGGGTGGCAAAATAGACTCGACATTGACAGTATTAAAATAACGTGTCGCTGATAAGTCGTTACTAAACTTAGTAACATCAGGGCGATAGAACGGCTCGCCGGGTTTGAAGTCAAACAACTGCTGCAACAATGACAATTCGACAGGTAGCTTATCAGGGTCGCGGGTCAACGTATTGGTCGCTGCATCATAAGTAAAGAACACCACTTCGTCGTACTCGTAGCGGTCACCAGTATTATAAACCAGCGATACATCGGCGGTATTGTCTGGCAAAATGATATCGACTGATTTGTTCAGCCAATACTGGTCAAAATAACCATAAGTGTTGCTGAGTGACTCTAGCGCCGCTTTACTGTTTTTGTAAACGCGATGATTGAATACATCGCCTTCTTGCGGTGGTAGCTCTTTTTCCAACGCTTGGTATTCTTCTTGCTCGCGACCTTCACCGCGAATTTCGATAATACGACTGTCGACAATGACCGGCTCACCTAGATCTTCAATGACAACCTCAATGACGTCACTATAAGGCTGACGTAAGCGCATGGTCACATCATAATAACCAACAGCTTGTGCGGCATCTTGTGCAGTTTGGCGCAGACGCGGTAAGGCTGCGGTAAAGTCAACGACAGATTGGACAGTGGTGTCATCAAGCGCAGCTTTGATGTTTTTAATCGGTTGCGTGTCTTCGTCTGCTTCGATGAGTTTTTGCGGCGTATTAGTCGCATCGTCAGCGGCAACTTGCTGCAAGTAAACCGTCGTCTCGACGTGCGGTAACGCTTGAGCACCGTCATTAAAAAATCGATTGTAGAGTCGCTTAACGATATTGGTTTTGTTACGAGCCATGGTTTTTGGCTTTTTGGCTTGCTCGATACTTTGATTGACGGCTTGGGTTTCGGACTGATAATCAGGCAAATAATCTTCTGGATTGATAATATCTGACTGCGTGCCCTCTCCTCCTGTCACATTGCCTGCACTTACTGACCTCTCATCATCGATCATACTATCATCGTCGTTATCAGCGCTTCCACTACTGACAGCATCGCTGACATTAATTGGCCGTGCCATGATTTCAGCAGTCTCAGCCTGTTCAGCCGCTGTCTCGCTTTTGCCCAGCGTATCGAGATTGCTCGGTGCTGGCAAATTGGTCGCATCAAGACTCACGTCTAAGCCAATAGGCGGGGTGGTATCATTTAAAGTCGCGATAGGCGCATCAAAGTCGCGGTCGTTATTACTGATGCCATTCATGTTACTGACATTGGTGTTGTTAACGTCGTTACCATTATTAATGCTGTCAATGTCTTGCGCATTCTGTCTATCCAGCGCTGCCAGCTCGCGATCAATCTCATCAGGCGTCATCATCTGATAGCCCTGCTGTTGCACTGTCGCCGCTTGCTGCTCCAAATCTTTATTTGCCACATTCGCCTGTGCGTCACTCAACTCGCCTACATCATAAAGGTCGTTATCCAAATCACTGGCATCATCGACATTATCATCATCTTGCTGAGCGTTGGCATTGCCATTTACTCTTTGAGATGGCGAATTTTGCAGGTCTTTTTCTTTAGTACCAGACTGCTTAATACCTAGGTTTTGTTCGCTATAGTCATCCAATACTGACTTATCGATGATGCCTTGTTCCACTGCTTTCTTTAGGCGCAAGGCATCTAAGGCGATATCAAGCTGTGTATCCTCAGTAGAGGAGAACTGAGGGTCTGTGCGAGGGGGTTTAGGGGTTGGCGGTTGCGGTGGCGTTACAGTATTGAAAAATGGTTGGTTGGCTGTATTTTGCGTATCACGGTTCTGACTATTAAGGTTCTGACTATCAATAATTTGACTGTTCGTATTGGCATTGGTCGTGGTGTCAGCCAATGCCGCAGGTGCGATACCAAAACCTACCAAGCTGCTCGCCAAGGCACTAAAAAGCGCTGAGCGCGTAAAATGAATACGCGGCGCAGTCTGCTGCAAATCATCCATCACGGCACATTTAACAGTATTGGTAGCAGCGCTGGCACGATTACCAGCATGAGTGTTTGAGGCTTTGTGCTGCGTAACCGACAAGTGGCGCGCTAGAGTTGAAGGCTGATGTTCCATGTATACTTATTTCCTATCACCTCACGCGGCACAAGGGAATGACGATAGCAGTCGCCAGGTTTTACCGGTGAATAAACGTAGAGCAGTTAACTGAGATTTTCTATGGCGACCGTACTTTTTTAGTGCTGGTTTTAGCGCTGAGCCTATCTCATCTGAACTTACTGACATAAGATAGGTAACTTTGAATGATACCGAGGCTTTAATCTCGCTCAAATTTTCAAAAAGTAACTTTTCAAAAGACAACCATGTAAAAGTTACAAATCATAACTTAGTCAATTATGAAATCATAGCTTCGGGCGCATGTATTTTTGCCAAAGCCTTGCTATTATACGGCTTAATATTGATAAAACCTATGCTATATTTCGATAAGTTTTTGATACTGTTGATAATTAATGGCACCCGAAAGCTGTGCTCAGCCCTTACCTCTCATCTATCAGCCGCGATCCATCTGTAGGAATTTTCATGGCCAATCAGTTTCAGTTATTTAAGCGCCGCCGTTTTAGCGCCATGTTTTTTACCCAGTTTTTGGGGGCGTTTAATGACAATATTTTTAAACAAGCACTCATATTAGTACTGACTTATACCGCTGCCAGTCAGTTGGGTATGGAAGTCAGTATCTTAAATAACTTAGCGGCAATGCTATTTATATTGCCCTACTTCCTATTTTCGGCACTGGCGGGACAAATTGCCGATAAGTTTGAAAAATCAAAGCTCACGCGCTTTATTAAGGTGCTTGAGCTGGTGATTATGGCGATTGCCGCCGTCGGCTTTGTTTTTGAATGGTACGGCTTGTTGTTTGTGGCATTGTTTTTGATGGGCACGCATTCGACCTTTTTTGGACCGATTAAATACGCTTACTTACCGCAAGCGATGAAGGAAGATGAGCTCGTCGGTGCCAACGGTCTGTTTCAGATGGGCACGTCGCTAGCCATCCTCCTTGGTATGATTATCGCTGGTGTCTTGACCCAGCTATCACAGTCGTTGTATTGGATTAGCGCCACTGTATTGGCGGTCGCTGTTTTAGGTTATCTGGCGGCTCGTTACATCCCTACCATGCCAGCCATGCAGCCGACGCTCAAAATTAATTGGAATATTTTTACCACCAGTTGGTCGACGGTACGCTATTTGTACTCGCTGCCGTTTTTATTCTTTGTCATTCTTGGCAACAGCTGGTTTTGGTTTTATGGTGCGACGTTTTTGACACAAACACCAGAATTCAGCAAGGTCATTTTGCATGGCGATGAGTCGGTGGTTATTTTCCTATTAACGCTATTTTCTGTTGGCGTGTCGATTGGGTCTTTGTTATGTAAAACCTTGACCAAAAACCAAGTCAGTTTACGCTTACTGCCCTTTGGTATTGCTGGTTTAAGTATTTTTGCTATTGATTTGTATTTTTCCTTGTCAGGTCTCAACATTGACGTTAATACTGAAACATTATTAGGCATTAGTGATTTGTTTGGTATGAGCGGCAGTTGGCGCGTATTTGCCGACTTGTTCTTTTTAGGCTTTAGTGGCGGTTTATATATCGTGCCTTTATATGCGTCTATGCAGGCTTATGCACCCAAAAGTCATCGCGCGCGTATCGTCGGTGCCAACAATATTTTTAATGCCATATTTATGGTCAGCTCAGCGATTTTTGCGATTGTGGTGCTCAACACCTTAGGATTGACGCTACCGCAATTATTTTTGGTTACGGGTGTGCTAAACATTGCTTTTGGCGCGTTTTTATATATTAAGCTTAATAAACACGTGCAGCATGCGGTCATACATACTAATGATGACGAGCTTAGCCGACAAGACTAAATGCCTAGAAGATCTAGCGATTATGAGTAGCGTTGGTGTTCACTAAATCATGCAGCCGATAATAGTGGTGCCGATAATTTATATTGTTTGCTATAGTAATGTGCATGAACAGAATATTGCTGCTTTAAAAAGCAAATATCAGCAATATCTTAATAAGAAGTTTTTTGATAACAATTAAAGCCATCAGGAGTGAATCATGGCCCTGCGTCCTTTATCCAAAATTGACCAGCTATTACTTGGGGTTGACAAGGCACTGCGAGCGGTTGTTCCGCATTCTAATCCCAGTACTCGCCCATTGCCCGTCAGTAATGACGAGATTCCTGAGCTGACCATTACCGAAGCGCGTCACGTGGCAGGATTGATGCGCATCAATCATACTGGTGAAGTATGTGCGCAAGGCCTGTATCATGGTCAAGCCTTTACCGCTAAAGACACTGGCGTCAAACAAGCCATGCAGCATTCAGCCGAAGAAGAAGTCGATCATCTGGTGTGGTGCGAAACACGGTTAAAGGAATTGGGCAGTCATGCTAGCCTATTCACCCCATTGTGGTATGGCATGTCTTTCGGTCTTGGCGCGGTCGCAGGGGCTATCTCTAACGAGTTTAGTTTGGGATTTGTCGCTGAAACCGAAGCACAAGTCAGCGAGCATCTGCAAGATCACATTGGACAATTACCCGTGCATGATCAACGCTCAAGAGAAATACTGGCACAAATGGATATTGAAGAATGTCACCATCGCGAGCTGGCGCTAGCAAGTGGCGGCGCAGCTCTTTCACCACCGGTGCGTCAGACCATGCGCTGGATGGCCAATCGGATGAAAGCCACGGCTTATCATCTATAAATGAATAGCGAGTAGCGCCTCTCATCGGGTTTATTGAATCAGGTAATTTAACAATCCTACTACTGATAGCATTGAGCTTAATTTGCTAGGGTATTAAAAATTTGTTCGATTTTGCTTCAATAATATAAAAAATTTCTAAGCATACAAAATAGCGTCGATAATACAAAACAACTATCAATCGATTGTAAATAACGACTTAATAAACAAGGTAACGACTTTTATGAAAGCCATCAACCAATCCAGCTTGTCTAGCAATGCTACCAAAGCGCCTACATTTGCGACCCTAACCGCATTAGCCGCTGCCTGTGCACTGATGTTGTCTGCCCCTGTCAACGCTGCCGAAGCGGATAGCAGCGCTAACGCTAGCACCACTGCTACGAACCCTGCTGTCCCTAGTGCCATGGATTCAAGCAGACGTGTCATTCGTCTCGCTAAACCAAACGCTACTGCTACTGCCAATACGGCTCAAACCGACGCAGCGGCAAATATGGCAACAACAAATAGCGTTCCGCCAAACAGCATTCAGCAAAGCAGCTCGCAACAAAACAACATGCCATCTAATACTACACAGGCACAAGAGCCAGCACAATCAACTGCACAAGCCAATACTGTGCGAGAGCGAGCACAAGCACAAGCACAAGCACAAGCACAAGCAGCAGTTAATGCTGCGAGCGCGCAAGTGCAAGTGCAAGCGACAACTAAAATACCTGACACCGCAGAGCTAACAGGTACTACTAGGGTATATGAGCGTGGTCCAATGACTGCTACTGGCATTGATCTTCGTGGTGGTCAGTTGCCCAATATCCCAACACCGCAAGTACAACTTTCAAGCGTTAGCTTTGTACCGACGGTCTTAGTTCCACAGCAGCAAGGCTTGGGTACTGATAAGCTCGACGTTAGCTTGCTAGATGACTTTATCGAAGATGTCTCTCCTAACGCCCGTCACTATCCACCGAACTTCCCTAACCGCTCACAACGTCACTATACTCGTGAAAAAATCAAAGTATTGACTGAATGGATTGAGCCTTATGCCCAATCGCCAAACGCCTCTTATGACGTGCTGATTCGAGCGGCTAAGCTCAATGGTATGGGTCGTAACTTAGATTTAGGTTCAGACTATACGGTACGTGGCGGCAAATATGTCGACCGTGCTATCAAAATCAAACCTGACAGTGGTGAAGCCAACTTCTTATACGGCATGATGCTGTCAGAAGGTGGCGGCTTTAAAGAAGGTCAAAAATATCTAGACCGAGCCGTCTCATTGGGCTATACCGAAGCAGAACAAAGCTTGGCGCAGTCAGATTTATTGAGCGATCGCCGCGACAACGCTCTAGAACGTTTGCGTCGTCTTGAGCAACAAGTGCCTAATAATACCGTTATTCGTCAACAAATTAAGCTCGTTGAAGATGGTAAGTTTTATATTTGGGATATCCCAGCACCTGACATCGATGTAAAACCAGGGGCATAAACTCAGTTGTAAACATTATTCATTAGTAATAGTGACTTATAGTGTTATTATTGACTTATTAAAAAATGATTTGAGAGTAAAGCATATAGTGCCTTCTTTTTATATTGGTTTAGTATCAATAGGAAAAGAAGGCTTTTTTTGCAGATGATTTCTCGTTCAGCCAGTCTTATTTAATTAACTTCGCCAAAGTCGTTGCCAATGATTGTCGCTCCCTATCAATCACTGCCATTCACTATCAATATCCCCTTAGCCCCAAATCTGTTCGATAATCTAGGGCGTGTCCTCATTTTAGGTTAAAAGTTTGATACCCCATTACGCTTATTTTATCTTGTCCATTAGCGACGGCATTTGACTGTGAAGTTTCAAATATAATAGGGCGTGTTGAACATTCGATCATGGCACTGACAGAGACTGTTTTTTAGGCGATTCAAAGATAAAAATAGTAAGTTTAGTCATTCTAAGCGCCTCTTTTTATCAAAGAATCAGCAAAAAATAGTCCTGTCCTTTTAGGCTGATGCTAAAATTGCCCCATACTGTGTTGCAAGTCTAGCTAAGATATCAACATAATCTTCGACTTGCGCCGTGTCTGGAACAATTTTAGCGATCAGCAGTGTTCATTTATGAATGTTCAACACGCCCTAGTGAAATCCAAAAAGTTACGCTACACTCATCCTGTTATACTGACTACTTATAGTCAATATATTCTAAAAGCACGACGGTATTGCTGATATCAATTTTTTATAGGCTCTGTCTGGTGGCCTCTGTCTGCGTAGGCACAGCAAGCAAGAAAAATGGATATCAACAGTGCATAATGGTTCGATATTATGTTTCACTCACTATATCTATCTTATAGGCTTGACTATTATTTACTGGAATCCCCTATGACTTTCGCTCGCTCTGTCAGCAATCCGGCCACACACGCTATTAAAAAAACAAAGCCTGTCATTCTATTAGGGCTAATAACAGCCGTGGCGCTACTACCTGCCTGTAGTACAGTTTCTGTGACACAACAAGCCTCAGCAAAGACCATTTCTGCACAGCGTGGCAATATCGTCACAGACGATGAGCTCAGTAGCGACACAGCATCGGCTTTATTGTCAGCAGGACTTAATGAGCAGGCCTGTTTTCAGCAGTTTGACTTGTGCTTGACGCAGCTTACTGACAGTATGCTTAATGAACATTATCGTCCAGCGCTGTCCGTTTTTGCCGAGTTACATTACGCCAAAGCTCGCCAGCTTGCCGAGTCTAAAGAGTGTCAGAATACGCTCGCCCGTCCGCCGCTTGATCCTTATTATGCCAATGCACCTCTGAGCGATGATGAGGCTAAAGAGCAGCAGAAAAATACAGATGCCTGCTTGATTAGTTATCAAGGTCGACTATTCGATGCCATTAAGTTCAGCTATACCTATCTGTTTTATGACAGTTTAGCGCATGATTTTGAAGGGGCAGATAAAGCAAAAAGCCAAGCTCAGGCCAAAAACCGCATTCCAACTGACATCGATATCCAAACCCAAGACATTTATAACTCAGCCAGCAATGACGTCATTACCCAGCTATATCAGTCGGTAGATGGCGCAAATAAACTCATGGGCAATACCAAAGTAGAGTATCTACCGATGAGCACCACTGTGCCCGATACTGGCAGCCAAGGTGCTATTGCAAACCATGCACCTTTAAAGGGTAAGCCTACTGACCAAGTCAAGGTCATGAAGGTACAAGTAGACCGCTATGATCTCAATATTTTTCTGCCTAACGAAAGTAACTACCTTCAAAATGCGCAAAAGCAAACCTCAGCGCTCGCCGATTTGGTGTCCACTTATGATCTACGTCTCTCGGGTCTTAACTCAATCAGTAAGCGCCCAGGACTGGGGATTAGCTTAGTCGCGTCACTGAATGATCGCTATACCACCACTGTGCGTCAGCTCTTGGTTTCATCGCTGTCGGGACGACTGAATAAAGACACGGTCGATGGCAAAAAGGATGATAGTGCGCCCAGCTCACGCATTTACCCCACGGGTCATTTATTGATGACGGGCCTAATTAAGCCCGCTGGCGATAGCATACTGGATACGCTCAGCAGTCATCAGCTCGATATCCACTTATACAACCCTCATCGTAGCGAGAGCGCCACTATCTTGGGTGATAACTATCCACTGGCGGCGAACTTCTCTGCCGGTTATGGACTATGGCTGGCAGAAAACCAGCTCGATGGCGTTGGTTACTTAAATCTAATCACCCGCCAGAAAGAAGCCAGCTTACCCAAACTGTTTATGCTAGAGCCTTACGATCCTGATAAACGGGTCATCATTATGGTGCATGGCTTGGCGTCTAGCCCCGCCACGTGGGTAAATTTGACCAACGATATTTTTAATGATGATAAGTTGCGCGATAATTATCAAGTGTGGCAGGTTTTTTATCCGACCAATTTACCTATTTTAGAGAACCGCTATCAAATTCAGGAGCTGATCAAGAGCACTTATCAGCAGACCGATCCTCAAGGAGGCAACCGTGCTAGCAAAAACAGCGTCATTATCAGTCACAGTATGGGCGGTATCATCTCTCGCATGATGCTGTCTGATGATAATCTTGCCAATAACTTAGACGCTTTAGAGGATAAAGACTTGCTCGAAAACAGCAGTAAACGCCAAGTCGATGAGATGCTAAAACAAGCCTTTGCTAATGATGAGCTGCGCAACCGTTTTGAGCTACATAGGCTGCCACAGGTCGACACTGCTATCTTTTTATCCTCGCCCTTTCAAGGTACCGACTACGCTGATCGCTGGTTTACTCGAGCACTACGCCGCATCGTTTATTTACCGGTTGGCTTGGTAAAGACCCTCACTGATAACTTGGCTACTCTCGCCATTCAAGGGGATTTGGCACAAAATCCTTTAGGTGCACTGTACCTACAGAACGGTGCCAGTCAGTTAAGCGATAAATCGTCTTTTATTCAGCTGACCAAAGATATCAAGATCAATGACGACATTACTTATCATTCGATCATCGCTAACAATGATGCCGACATCACTAGAGGCTTGGCGCAAATGCAGCCCGGCGGTGCAAGAATTGACTTATCTCAAGAGATATTAGAAGACAACAGCGAGAGTGCGCGCACAAATGATGGCCCCAAACCTGCATCTGAGTCAACCAATAAGCCCCTCGTCGCTGCGGTGACTGTCGATGAAGATATTAGCCAAGCACTGACCGAGCGCTTATCAGATGGTATCGTTCCTTACACCAGCGCCCATCTCGAAGGCGCCACCTCAGAAACCATCATCACAGGTGGTCATAGTATTCAAGAAAATCCGCAGACCGTGTTGACCCTGCGACGGATTTTGCATCAACAATTGCAGCAATGAGGCTCGTCTAATTGACAAGATACTGACTAGGGCGTGTCCTCATTTTAAAAATGGTATTGATAATAAATACTAAACACCCTCTATGCTTTTGGGCTATGTTCATTTATCGACAGGGTATTTCTTCAAGTAAGTTTTGGTGACTGGTAGGTGTGCGACCAGTCCCATAGGTAACTTGCGTGTGTACTTAGGGTGGCGCATACTACATTCATTGTAAATGACAGTAATATATTAATTTATAGGGATATAAATTACTTCATTCAGCTAGACAGTATTAGCTCAGCCGCATTTGATAAATTGATAGTGGTTGCTAACTAATACTGAGCCATTGCCCGTAACACTTATCATCCTGATTTACGGACAGCTACTTAAGCGTGTCATGGAAGCCTGCGCTATTCAGCTAACAGATAAAGGTAACCGTTTATGTTCGCTACATTTATGATTGACCAGCTTGATGCGCTGATGCTCGCGCGAATTCAATTTGCTTTTGTTATCTCATGGCATATTGTCTTTCCAGCTTTTTCCATCGGTCTTGCCAGCTTTCTAACGGTCTTAGAGTTCCGCTGGCTCAAAACTGGTGAGCCTATTTATGCCGAAGTTTATAAGCACTGGGTCAAGATATTTGCCGTAGTGTTTGGGATGGGTGTAGTATCGGGCGTGGTAATGTCTTACCAATTCGGTACTAACTGGGCCGTATTTTCTGATAAAGCCGGTAACGTCATAGGCCCACTACTTGCCTACGAAGTATTGACCGCCTTTTTCTTAGAAGCGTCGTTCTTAGGCATTATGCTGTTTGGTTGGGGTCGCGTCAGTAAACGCATGCACCTTGCTTCAACAGCGATTGTCGCTATTGGTACGCTAATATCTGGTTTTTGGATTTTGGCTGCCAACAGCTTTATGCAGACGCCGCAGGGCTTTATGGTCGGTGCTGATGGTTTGCTCTATCCAACCAATTGGCTTGAAATTATCTTTAACCCCTCATTCCCTTACCGTTACGCGCATATGATGACTGCGGCATTTTTGACCACAGCTTTCGTTATCGGTGGTATCGGTGCGTATTATCTGCAATCCAAAAAGCATGTTGAACATCGCAAACATGGTCGTGTCATGCTCGGCATGGCGATGGTCATGGCCATCTTTGTTGCGCCAGCACAAATATTTATTGGCGATATGCATGGTCTAAATACTCTAGAACATCAACCTGCTAAAGTCGCAGCGATGGAAGGTCTGTGGGAAAATGAGCGCGGTGCACCGCTTGTCTTATTCGGTATTCCAGATCAAAAAGCAGAAAAAAACCATTATGAAATTAAAATCCCTTATGTCTCGGGCTTAATTTTAACGCATTCATTAGACGGCGAAGTTAAAGGCCTTAAAAACTGGGCGCCAGAAGATCGGCCCTACGTTCCTATCGTCTTTTGGTCATTCCGCGTTATGGTGGCTATCGGTACATTAATGCTGCTTGTTGGTCTATTTAGCCTTTATAAATACTTTAAAAAACAACAATTCGATCCTGAAAGCAAATGGTTCCACCGTGCGTGGATGATGATGACGCCGCTTGGTTTTATCGCGATACTCGCCGGTTGGTTTGTGACCGAAACTGGTCGTCAGCCATGGACAGTATATGGGGTGATTCGTACTGCTGAGAGCATGTCACCGGTTGCAGCACAGCAAGTCGCAACGACACTTATAGGATTTATTGTGCTGTACGTCTTTGTATTTGGTGCAGGCAGTTTTTATATCTTACGCCTGATTGCTAAAGGTCCACAACCTTATGAAGATCCAGCAGATGACAACTTCTATGAGCATTCTATCACTGAAGGTCAAGGTCGCACGTTAAGTGGTGATAGTAACGTCAGTGAGAAAGTAGAAGATTTGGATAAACCTGCCGATGACGTCGATGATGGAGGGTTACGCTAATGTTTAACTACGGTGATGTATTAGATTTACCTTTAATTTGGGGCGGATTAATTGCCCTATCCGTCTTCATCTATGTCCTGTTGGATGGTTTTGACTTAGGCTGTGGTATTTTGTTCCCCTTTGCCGGCTCAGACAAAAACCGTAGCCGTATGATGAACTCTATTGCTCCCTTTTGGGATGGTAATGAGACTTGGTTGGTATTGGGTGGTGGTGGTTTGTTCGCTGCTTTCCCAGTGGCTTATGGCATCATCATGACCGGTTTATACCTGCCTGTGACTGCCATGCTATTTGGTCTTATTATGCGCGGAGTGGCGTTTGAGTTCCGTTTCAAAGCCTCTTCACGTCGTCATGTATGGGATACGTTCTTTTTCGTCGGCTCAGTAGTGGCGACATTCTCGCAGGGTATTATGCTTGGGGCGTTGGTGCAAGGCTTAGAGGCGAGCAATCGTCTGTATACTGGTGGTCCATTTGACTGGTTCACCCCCTTCTCTATCGTCTGCGGCTTTGCCCTGATAGTCGGTTATGCCTTGCTTGGCTCTACGTGGTTAATCATTAAAACCGAACACAAGCTGCAAGTATGGGCACGTAAAGTGTCTGGTTGGATATTATCGGCATTGGTATTGGCGATGATTGTCGTTACCGTGTTTATGTATTTTTCAGATATCGAAGCCCTCGAGGGTTGGTTTAGTTTGCCGGGTGCGTTATATCTAGCGCCAATGCCAGTTATCGTGCTGCTGCTATTCTTTTTCATGCGTAAGGATTTACGGACTGAGCGTGAATATCGCCCCTTCTTAATGACCGTTGCGCTGTTCTTGATGGGTTATATTGGCGTCTGTACAGCGTTGTTCCCTTATATAGTACCGTACCAAATGACTATCTATGAAGCGGCCGCTGCTGATACATCGCTGTCCTTTATGCTCATTGGTGCGGGTATTATGTTGCCGATTATCTTGAGTTATACCGCTTTTGCCTATTACACATTTAAGGGTAAAACGGATCACGAGCATATGTATTAACGGCTATATGTTAAGGAGAATCAGCCTTCGCTACTATTACTATTCTTGGTAGCGAACGCTTAAGATCATTAGCGCCTTAATACGTCACTGGGAGACGATTATGAAAAAACTCAGCAAAAAACAATCACAATGGGCATGGTTCATTGGTCTATATATAGCAGGATTTGCCGTTATTTTTACCATTGCCCAATTAATAAAGTTGGCAATGGGCGTGTAAAACCTGCCCTATTTCGCTAAACAAAAGCGCCGCATTGATTGTAAATCAATGCGGCGCTTTTTATGATCTTCGTTAAAGTAAGATTGATTGAAGTAAGATCTATTAAAGAATTATTAATTAATATTAATATCCCCTAAAGTTATGCACCGCGGTGGTTAGCCACGCCATGACTGTCAATAAATTCGTTGACCTGCGTTAAGCGCTCAGGTGTACCCACGTCTATCCAATTATCACGAATAACTTCCGCCGTAATCTGGAACTTAAGCATCGCTTGCTTAAGCAGAGGCGCTAGCGCAGCGGGTTGCCCGCTTACCAGCCCATCGACCAATCGTGGCGACATTACACTAATACCAGCAAAGGTATATTTGTCTGCATCACCAATTGGCTGCTCACTAGCCAGACCATTATTGAGCGCAAAATCACCACCGTTATTATGCTCTGGATTGTCAATCAACAATAGATGCGCCCGTTGATCAGCACCCAGCTCATAATCCTGCAACTGAGCAAAATTATACGTCGTCCAGACATCGGAGTTGACTAAGATAAATGGCTCGTCTTGTAACTTACCTGTTTGTAACGCTTGAAAAATTCCACCAGCGGTCTCTAAAGGTTCGTCATCTTCTCGTGACCAGTGCAACTTGACCCCGTAATCGCTACCATCACCCAAGGTATCCATAAGCTTGTCAGCAAGCCACGAGGCATTAATCGTAATATCAGTAATCCCCGCTGCTTGCAGTGCCTTAATATGCCAGACAATCAGCGGCTGACCGCCTACCTCGACTAATGGTTTGGGCGTCTCAAGTGTCAACGGACGCAAGCGCGTTCCCTTGCCAGCAGCTAAAATCATTGCTTGCGTAATGGTAGACATGCACGCTCCTTATTCAATTTATAATGATAGTGATAGTGATAGTGATAGTGATAGACGCAGCTTATTAGCCCTTTTTATAACGAGTCAAACTTATCTTTATAAGCCGGTAATACCGTGTCTTTTAGCCATTGATTAAATGGCAGTAGCGCTTGCTTCATCGATTCATTACCATGCTCAGCAAGCCAATTTAGCTCAAGTACTAGATCTCGCATGACTTTGGGAATATCAGCCAAATAACGGTCTTTACCATCGCGCTTAGACAAACGGATAAAAATCCCTAATACTTTGAGATGCCGCTGCACGCCCATCACATTCATATCATTTTCAAGCTGCTCAACACTATCGGCGGTGGTGAGCGCTGCTTGCTGCTGCAATTGCCAAAAGTCACGAATCCAGTCAGATATTTGATGCTCTGACCACTCAACATAAGCATCACGCAACAATGACACCAAATCATAAGTGTAAGAGCCGATCACCGCATCTTGAAAATCTATCACGCCCAAACGCGTGGGGTCGGCTTGGTCTTGCATAAGATTGCGGCTGTGATAATCACGATGCACAATCACTGCAGGCTGCTGTAAAATCTCTTGTATCAATACCGTTTTTACGTTATTCCATAAGTCCTGATTCAGCTCTACATCAATATAGGGGATAAACCAATCGCTAAATAAATCCATCTCGCGGTTCAGTAATGCTGTGTCATAATCGGGCAATTGGTGCTGCACTCTGGCAGTCTCTACTGGCACAGTCTGTAGGGAAACCAAGGTCTGCATGGCCAATTGATAATAATCGTTGATCTGTTCAGGCGTCGCCTCGACGAGTAAATGGGCAAACTCAATCGTACCAAAGTCTTGTAACACCAAAAAGCCTTTTGCCACGTCTTGCGCAACCAGCGTTGGCACATTGATGGCGGGTGTCATTAGCTTCGCAACATTAATAAACTGCTGCAAGGCGTCTTGCTCATCAGCAGAATCCATGACAATATAACGCGCAGTGTCAGCATCGTTATCAACCAATTGGATACGGTGATATTGGCGGGCACTTGCGTCACCAGGCAAACTGTCGAGCACAAACTCTCGGTCGATGAACACTTGTTGCAACCAATTCTCTAGCTGCTGTTGGCGGTTATTCCTATCGTTCAGAGTGGCATTCAGAGGGGTATTTAAAGGCATGGTATCAGTCATAGAGGGCATCGCAGGTTAAATATAAGTCATAAATCATTAAAGTAGTGATAAGTCAGGCAAAACCTTGCTAAAATAGTGGCAGCTTGATTGACAGTATCTGTTGTAATATAGGTATTGACACATAGTTTTATCAACGCGCTAAGCAATAATCTAAAAAACGGCTTGGCGATGTTATAAATTTTGGTAAATAGTGTAGCTGATTTGGTTTTTTTTGACTATGATTAGTCGTCATTATATGTAAAACACCCAAATTTTTGAGATTATATGATTAGTTCCTGATTTTTTAATCATTAATGAGCCGCTAAATATAGCTAAAATACGGCTACTAAACTAAATATCGTCATTCAATAGGCTCTGCAATCATAGGTGTGCCCTTGTTATATTCTCCGCTTTACCAAAGCATCCGTTTGGTTTTATTTGGTGCCTTAGGCTTATCAAGTTTGACCGTCAGCGCAGCACTTACCAATGCTGACGCACAGACGACCGCATCTTTGCCCGCTGATACTACCAGCAGTTATGTCTCTGACCTAACCGGCGATATCAATACCGACGCCAATACCAATGTCAACGCTAATGTCAACGCCATCAATCAAGACATTAGTTACCAGCGTGCCGCTGCGCAGAGTAGTGTTTATGAAGCAGGCGAAGAGACTGTAAATGCTGCCTCTGAGAGCAGTAATCTTGACTTAGATACTGGCAGCACCCTCGATAATGGCAATTTAGACATCACTGAAATCGCTAACAATAGTGATGACGATGCACAAGCTCAGGCACAAACGCAGAAAAAACCCTTAGCGGCTGTCAGCGACAATGATGCAATCGATACCAGTGACGAGAGTATTCAAGACAGTTTACGGCGTTTGGCAGAATTTTATGAGCTCACCCCTGATACTGACTTATCAACGCAAAACGCTAGTGACAAACCCGTAGAGTCTGAAGATGACACTATCCAGAACACCCTAACACCTGCCACGCAAACCATCCCAAAAGTAGGCAAAAACTTGCGCCTACTGCCGAATGCTGTCGATAGTGCCCAACGCTGTGAAGGTCAATGGGTCTACCCACAGCAAAACGCTAATTATCAGCGCGCCGTCAATGAAGCGGCAATGGATAGTGGCCAGACGGCAACCAATCTAAATGGTGTGGCTAATAATCAGGCGCCTTTATTTGCAGAGTCTGATTATGGATATTATGACAATGTCGACTATGCCGAGCTCTCTGGTAATGTGATTATCGATCAGGGTACTCAGCATATTGAAGCCGATAAAATCGTGCTGGACTTAAGCAGTGGTGTTACCGCAGCGCAAGGCAAAGTAATGTTCACCGATCAAGCGACTGGCGAGCAAGTAACACGTGCCAATACTCAAAACAATACTCAAAACACTGCTACAGGAAATATCACCGATCAGGCGGCAAAAGGCGGTCTTATTGGTGTCGCAGACAGTCTGGCTTATAATACCGAAACGGGACAGTCCACAGCCAATGATGTGGCATTTGCTAGCGTAGAACTCCAAGCACATGGCTATGCCAAACGCCTCAACCGACCTAACGACAGCCAGTATGAGCTTGATCGAGTCATGTTCAGTACCTGCCCACCAACTGACCGTAAATGGCAATTTGATGCCAAAAGCATTGATTTAGATACTGAGACAGGTCGCGGTAAAGCTTACAATACTACTTTCCGTATTGCAGATGTTCCGGTGTTTTATCTGCCTTATTTTAACTTCCCCATAGACAGTCGGCGCAGTACGGGGTTTTTATTACCGAATGCGAGTGTCAGTAGTAAAAGCGGACTTGAGGTTGATATCCCATACTATCTCAATTTGTCACCTAATTATGATGCGACGATCAATACACATATCTACAGCGATCGCAACCCGATGCTCGCAGGTGAGTTTCGCTATTTGACTGAAAATTATGGCGAAGGAATTTTTAACGGCTCGTATTTGCCGAACGACAAAGAGTATAACGACGAAGATCGCGCCAGTTTTTTTTATGATCATTACTGGTCATCAAATAGTATTCCACGCTTAAGTGGCGATGCTAAATACAGCTATGTGTCGGATGAAGATTATATTAACGACTTTGACACCCTAGGCTTATCAGACAATACTTTAAACTTACCGCGCCGTGCTCGACTTAATTATTATAATGACTATGTGAACGGTGAATTAAAAGTCGAAACCTTCCAAACGCTCAATGCTTTTACCGACAATGGTCAGCCATTACAAGACAAAGACAAGCCATATTCACGTTTACCACAGCTCAAACTTGATTACCGATTGCCTTGGGCAGAGCGTTTTGATATTACGGGTGTCCATGATTCTGCTTATTTCAAAAAATCTATCGATGATGGTTCTGAAAATGAAAAAAGCGGTGCGCGAATCTATAATAAAATTAGCGCCGCTTATCCGATGGAAAAGTCATGGGGTTATATCAAGCCCAAAGTCAGCCTACAACACCTGTATACCTCTTATGATGAGGACAGCTTGGCAGACAACCAACTTAGTGAAGAAGATGGTAGCCAATCGGTATTTGTGCCGCAAGCCAGTATTGACGCAGGTCTAAACTTCTATCAAGCAGGCTCACCTTTTGGGGCTTTTGACGATACGCTGGGTGGCTATCGCCTATTAAGTCCGCGCTTGAAATACACCTACTCACCGTTTAAAAACCAAAACGACATCCCTAACTTTAACACTCGTATTGCTTCCATTAACTACGAGCAGTTGTTTTCGGACAGTTGGTTTTTAGGGCATGATCGCTTGCAAGATTTGCATTCTATTACCCCTGGGGTTAATTATCGTTACATCGACGCAACGGGTGTGACACGTTTTGATGGTAGCATTGCTGAGCAGTTTTATATCGATGATGGGCGCGTCACCCTTGAAAACCAGCAACCCGTTTTTAGATCTTCCTCTTCTGGAATGGTCTGGGATACCAGTACGCAACCTTATAATAATGTTTGGGTGGATGTTAGCGGCGCGCTCACTGACAGTTATGACTTGAACTATATTACGACTGAATTGCGTTATCAGCCATCAGATAACAGCTTGTTTAATATCGGATTTGTGAAGCGCCAGCGCGATGAAAATACCAATCAGTTGCCGCTATCAGCTTTTACTGCCTCAGCTGTTTTCCCAATCAACAATAGCTGGCGAGTATTGGCTCAAGGTCAATATGATTATAATCGTAATAAAATGCTCGATTCGTTGGTCGGCATCGATTATGAGGATTGCTGTTTCGGTTTTGCAGTTTATGGTCGTCGTTACTATAATGACTTGAACGTCAGAGACAAACCAACACAAGCGATTATGGCAGAGATTAGATTGAACGGTCTTGGTAGCAATAACAGCCGTTTGACACGATTGCTCGCTGATAAAGTTTTGGGCTTTGAACCTGTCCAAACTGCATGGAAAGACTAAAAAAGCGTAAATAATGCTATATTAAAGCATTGTTTTCGTTACTACTTACACAACCTTGTTCGTAATCCTATTATGGACAACCTTATACAGTATTTGCTTATTAAAAGTATTGGATAGCGTTGACCGACTACCATCCGATGCGATGACATTGATGAGGAGCATCATGAGATTTTTTTCTTTACGTCAGACCAGCCGAGCTGTACTGCTTTCTATGAGTATGAGTGCAGGCTTTTTACTTAGTTTCAGTGCTCAAGCTGCTACCGTTAATGCTGCAAAAGCACCAACGCCTAAAGCAAACGCTGCTGCTGAGCAAAGTAACGTCAATCGCTTGACCCCAGCCAACAGTACCGATGGTATCATTGCTTTAGTCAATGAAAACGCTATCTTAAAAAGCGACTTGATGGACGCAATCACCCAGACCCAAGCACGCGCCCAAGCGGCTGGTGAGCCGATTGCCAATTCAGCACAGCTACAGTCTGAAGTATTAAATGCTCTCATCTTGCGTGAACTACAACTGTCATTGGTTAAACGCGTCGGTCTAAATCCTGATGAAGCTGAGATTAATCAGCGTCTTGGTCAAATCGCTCAAGCTGAAGGGCTTGGTAGTATCGCCGCTTTGCAGCAACGCCTAGATGCCGCGCAGCCCGGAAGCTATGCGACCCTGCGTGCTAAGCTGATTGAAGATGCTGCGATTCAGTCTCTACAACAACGTCAAATCAGCAATCGTGTACGTATTAGCGAGCAGGATATCGATGCATTTTTGGCCTCTCCAGAAGCCAAGCGCCTAAACCAAAGCGAATACCAGACCGTCCATGTACGCGTGCCTTATATGGATGACTACAGCCGACTGTCAGAAGCTCAGCGTGAAGAAGCACTCAAAGTAGCACAAGCACTACGTGCGCGCTTGCTAGAGCCCAATGTCGACGTGGCTGCAGCCGTTACTGCCAGCCAAGGTAGCTACCCTATTCCAATACAAGGTGGCGATATGGGCTTTCATAAAGCCGCCGCTCTCCCGACCGAGCTATCGAGCGAGATTACCAAGCTTGATGTCGGCGCAGTAAGTGCCCCATTAGTGACGCCAGAAGGCATTGATATCATTAAGCTCGCTGATAAAAAAGACAGTGATAAAATGCTTGTGCCGCAGTGGCATACGCGTCATATCTTAATCAAAGTAGATGAGCTACAAACGGATGCGCTTGCTGAGCAAAAGATTAATGATCTGTATGAGCAACTGCGCAGCGGTGCTGACTTTGCTGGTCTGGCATCGACCTATTCAGACGACCCAGGTTCTGCAGGACGTGGTGGCGATCTAAATTGGGTAAGTGCAGACGATATGGTTGGACCGTTTGAAGCAGTGATGAAAAATACAGCAGTCGGTGATTATTCTGCGCCTTTTAAAACCCAGTTTGGCTGGCATATCCTAAAAGTAGAAGGTCAGCGCCAAGAAGATGTTAGTGAACAATATCGCCGTAGCATGGCACGTCAAGCGTTATATCAACGTCTAGCACCGCAAGCCAAAGAAGACTGGCTACAAGAGCTACGCGCCGGTGCTTACATCCAAGTACTTGGTTAATATCTTAGCAATGCGCTAATAAGTGGCATCTTAGTAAAAATAGTTGAATAAAAAGGGATATATGCCAATGCATGTACCCCTTTTTTGTATTAATAACTCATAGGTGTTTTTTCTTCTTACCTAGGAAAGCCTGTTTTTGTTCTTAGTAAATTACTTAGAAAGTTGGATATAGTGAGTGAAAAGTAATATTGATACATTATGCACTGCTGATATCATTTGATATGCTAGAAACTGCTACTTTATTTATCAGCTCATAATAATACACAAAGAAAAGCCCCGAACCTAGGGCGATTGGTTCGGGGCTTTTCTTTGTGTATTATTATTATTTCTTCCATTCTGACTTATCCTAAGTCGTAAACAGTAACTTATAAGACAGCGGGCTGACCTGTGCTTAGATTGTCACTGCCTCAACACTGCATCCTTGCCTATCCTTGTGTTGATGATTGTATTGTAGGGCAATTGGTTAAAGACCACTAGAGGCTAAAGACCTTATTTGACGTAAGCATTTGCTTACGTTTTGAGGAAGCCTATTGGCGTAGCCCTTAAGACTATAAAGGTTTAGCGAAAATACTAGGACATTCTCTAACTACGACTGCTCTGCTGCATGCTCTTTTGAGACTTTACAGCCTTCTTTTTTGCCAGCTTCGATTTTATTTTCTGTTTCTTTAACATCTTCTGCATTAGCAGTAGGAGCATTTTGCTCTTGATTGCTGGCTTCTTCTGGCTCATATTGTAAGGTCGTCATGACCGGAAAATGATCGGAGCCAATAGAGGGCATACGTCTGATATCAACCACGGTAAAGCAAGCACTATGGAAGATATGATCAAGCGCCCAACGTAAAAACGGATAATTGACATGGAAGGTATTGATAAAGTGACGACCAATACGAGGATCTAGTAGACCTGAGATACGTTGGAAGCGGCGCGTTGTCTTTGACCAAGCCACATCATTAAGATCGCCAGCAAGTATCGCCGTTTGCTCATTTTCTTTGATATGTTTGCCAACCATAAGCAGCTCTGCATCACGAGTCGTTGACTTATCCGCTTCCGTCGGGCTTGGCGGCATAGGATGCAAACAATATAACCAAATCACTCGTCCGCTTTGTAAGCGCAGCTGCGTGTGGATAGAGGGAATATCATCAATCATTAAATATTTGACTTTAGGATTTATCAGCTCAAGCTTAGAATACAGATGCATGCCGTACAGGTTATCCAGCGGTACTTTTACGGTATACGGATAGTCTGGCTCAATTTGCTGCAGGGCTTTTTCCCACTTTTTATCACTTTCTAGGGTAATTAAAATATCCGGCTGTCTTTGCTTGACTAAATCGACCAGTTTTTGCGTTTCGTCATTAGGGGTTAAGACATTTGATACCATAATTTTGAGTTGATGATCTTCGCCATCTGGCTTGTCCTTGGCACTTTGTACTTCTTTTTTCCACAATTTGGTATAAGGCAATACCATTCTCAGCTGAAAGGCCAAAGTCAGGCTTAAGACGACAAATAACAGCCACTGCCCTAGCTGCCATTGTGACCAAAATGCGAGCATGCCAACCCAAGCAACGACGCCCAGCACCATTATTTGAATACGAGGGAACTCAACGCCGCGCACCCACCAATTATCAAGAGGCAACAAACCCCAAATCGTCACAAACGCGATGAAACCAGCTAAGCACTGCGCGCCATAATATAAGAGGGAAAGATCCATAATGTGTAGTAACCGTTTATTAAGTGGATGACAAAACCAATAGTTCTTATACTCATCGCTCGTCAATGACTAACGCCTGTATGATTATCTAAGTCAATCGTAGGTGCTTACTTTAGCATTTCATAACACTATCGCCTACTATTGAGCCTTAATTATGCGCAGCTGAGCATAAAACGTTACAATTTCAACTGATGCAAAACAGTGAGCTTGTTATATTTTCCATCATTCTTGCTTGCCCTGTATGCAACATGAGCACAACCGATATGATAGCGGCCTCATAATAATAACGTAAAGTTATAGTGGGCATAGTTATTAGTGTATGAAAAACAGTCAAAATCTGCGAAAACGCCTTGCTTTTTAGGGCTATTCACGGCATTGTTATCGGCTGGCGATGCAATAAATAATGGTAAAATAGGATTAGATTTCATGAGTGATTTAACAGTAGGTTTGGTAGGCTGGCGCGGTATGGTTGGCTCAGTGTTGATACAACGTATGCAGGAAGAAAAAGATTTTGACGGTATCACGCCGGTATTTTTTTCAACCAGTAACGCGGGTGGTGATGCGCCAAGTTTCGATGGTATTCAGACCAGCCAACTAAAAGACGCTCATGATATTGATGCACTCGCTGCTTGTGATGTGATTATCACCTGCCAAGGTGGCGACTACACTTCAAAAGTCCATCAACCATTGCGTGCCAGCAGTTGGAGCGGCTATTGGATTGATGCGGCAAGCACTCTGCGTATGGAAGATGACAGCATCATCGTTCTTGATCCGGTCAATCGCAGCGTTATTGATAGCGCCCTAGCCAACGGTCAAAAAGACTTTATCGGCGGCAACTGTACAGTATCACTTATGCTGATGGCCATCGGCGAGTTGTTTAATAGAGGCTGGGTAGAATGGGTCAGCGCGATGACTTATCAAGCAGCGAGTGGCTCTGGCGCCAACAACATGCGCGAGCTCATCAACGGCATGGGTGTACTACACGATGCGGTCAAAGATGAGTTGGCTGATCCTGCTAGCGCTATCCTTGAGATTGATAAAAAAATCGCCCAAACTCAACGCTCAGATGACTTTCCTAAGCAATACTTTGGTGTGCCATTGGCTGGTAGTCTAATCCCCTATATCGACGCACAGCTAGAAAACAAACAGTCAAAAGAAGAGTGGAAAGGCGGCGTCGAAACCAATAAAATCCTTGGTAACTCTGAAGCAGATAAAATTGCTATCGACGGTATGTGTGTCCGTGTGGGCGCCATGCGCTGTCATGCGCAAGGCTTAACCATTAAGCTTAAGAAAGATATCCCATTAGAGGAAATCGAGGCGACACTAAAAAACAGTGGCAATGAGTGGTTAGACTTGGTTGAAGACGATAAAGAAGCCGCTATGAACCGCTTAACGCCAGTGGCAGTGACAGGTACTTTGACAGTAGCTTTGGGTCGCTTGCGTAAGCTGAATATGGGGCCAGAATACCTAGGTGCGTTTACCGTCGGTGACCAACTGTTATGGGGTGCGGCCGAACCATTACGCCGTATGCTAAATATCATTCGTGAGCAAAAAAGCTAAAATTTATTTCCTGAAATTTAAGCTCAAAAAAAGACAGCGCTTGCTGTCTTTTTTTGGCGTCATTTTTGATGATAAAGGATCATTTTGGCTGATAAGCAATCATCACTTCATTGCGACGCATAAAAGGTAACGTCCATGGCGGATTATAGCGGGCAAGTTCCGGCACGCCAGTAACTTTTAAATTTTGGGATTGCATCCACGTCTGCAGCTCATCGGTTTTTTCTGCTACTTTTTTGCTGCCTGCCAATCCGGAGAATTTAATAACGCCATAAGTCTGTGCCGGTACTTTTTTAATCTCAATATTTGGATTATTGGGTTTGGGCAACGTTTGCAGCGTATATTGGCTTGGCATCGTAAATTGTACGCGCCATTTGCCATCGGCTTGTTGCATACTCACTGGTGCCGTCATAGCAATTTTCTGCGAATCACCATCACTCTTTTTGTTATTAGGCTGCATCGTAACAGGCGCTGTCATGCTAATCTTACGACTGCCACCAGTTGGGGCAGTATTATTGCCAAAAATATAATCTGCTAAAATCTTAAATCCTGCACGACTGGCAGCATCTTGATCACCCATTACCCAAGTCTGTGCCACCAACTGGGCATCATAATGACGCAATTCAAAACTCTTCGTTTTTGTCAAAACGGTATAGGTAGGCTCTTCGGTCGCCATAGCTGCTCCTGATATTAGTAATAGGCTACTGAACAATGAGCTACTAAATAGCGAGCGATTAGGTAAAAAATAAGTTGCTTCGATCATGTTCTTTATCCGCCATTCATCAGCAATGTTTAGTGGTTTTAATATTTATTCTTTACTTTAACAAGCACTGAACGACACTGTCTGTGTCTTTTGGTTGTTGTCGTAACACACGTACCAATGGATATAGAGTCAAAATATCCTAAAAAAATCTACGCTATTGCTGATATTAATTTTTTGTCGCCTCTGTCTGCGCAGGCACAGCAAGCAAAAAAAATAGATATCAGCAGTGCGTGATGTCTCGATATTACTTTTCACTGACTATATATTAATGACCCGCAAACATCGATGTCCAAAAAAATCGCTAACAATGCTATAATTAGCGCCATTTTCATAGTGTAAATAGCGGTTATCATATGCAATTTGTCTTACATAAAACAGCCAGCGGCACAACGCGTGCCCGCCGTGGTACGGTTCACCTCAATCATGGCGATGTGCAAACGCCAGCGTTTATGCCTGTCGGTACTTATGGTACGGTCAAAGGTATGCTACCACGTGATATCGAAGCCATTGGCGCTGATATCGTGCTAGGCAATACCTTCCACTTATGGTTACGCCCGGGCACTGAAGTCATCGATAAGTTCGGCGGCTTGCATAAATTTATGCATTGGGATAAGCCTATCTTGACCGATTCAGGCGGCTTCCAAGTATTCAGTTTGGGTGCGATGCGTAAAATCACCGAAGAAGGGGTCGACTTCAAATCCCCTATCGATGGCGCTAAAGTATTTCTCTCACCAGAAAAGTCGATGCAGATTCAATATAGCTTGAACTCAGACATCGTCATGCAATTCGATGAATGCACGCCCTACCCAGCCACCCATGATGAAGCCAAAAAATCGTTAGAGCTCTCACTACGTTGGGGACAGCGCTGCGTTGATGAACATAATAGGCTAGGCAGCACCAATGCCCTATTTGGCATCATCCAAGGCAGTATGTATGCCGATTTGCGTCAGCAATCACTCGAAGGCTTGCTCGATATCGGCTTTGATGGTTATGCCATCGGTGGTCTGTCTGTTGGTGAGCCAAAGGACGAGATGATGGATGTCTTAGATTATATCCCAGACGCCATGCCAGCAGACAAGCCGCGCTACCTAATGGGCGTGGGCAAGCCTGAAGATATCGTCGAAGCAGTCCGTCGCGGCGTAGATATGTTTGACTGCGTCATGCCGACTCGTAACGCGCGTAACGGTCATTACTTCGTGACAGGCGACTTAGACAATGCAGGTGTCGTCCGTATCCGTAACAGCCAATATCGCAATGATGAAGGCACATTAGACCCAGAGTGCGACTGCTATACTTGTCAAAACTTTAGCCGTGCTTATTTATACCATCTTAATAAATGTAAAGAGATGCTAGGCGCGCAGTTGGCGACTATTCATAACTTGCGTTATTACCAACGTCTGATGCAAGGTATTAGAGATGCTATCGAACAAGACGCCTTCGATGAGTTCGTCATCGGATTCTATAGCAAGCGTGGACAAACGGTTCCTGAGCTAAACTTACGCTAATCGTATTTTTGGAACAGTTATATAGTCAAAATATCCTAAAAACGCGATGGTATTGCTAGGGTCTGCATAAGCACAGCAAGCAAGAAAAACGGATATCAGCAATTCGTGATGGTTCGATACTACTTTTCACTGACTATACATACAAAAAGGGCTTAAGAATTATCTTAAGCCCTTTTTGTTGCTTATCATCTTTAAAGCTAGTAATTTAAATACTTTGAATTCGTATAAATCCTAGCCCATTAACGTAGTAATAAAGACCACGATAACGGCGATTGGCGCGACGAACTTAGCAACGATTTGCCAAAGCTGCCACATTCCATTAGATAGACCCAGCTCCTGTTGAATCGTACGCTGATCCATTTTCCAGCCAACGAAAATAATACCCGCAAGACCTGTCAGCGGTAATAGGAATTTACTGGTAAGCTTATCTAAAGCATCAAAGATACCATTACCCATAATGGTAAATTCAGACCATAGATTAAACGATAACAATGCCGCAACACCCAGTAGCCAAATCACCGTACTAGCAACGACTGTGGCCATCATACGATTCATCGATGTCCGCTCTTCCAAGAACTCAACCGTCGGTTCAAGTAAAGAGACAGATGAAGTAATAGCAGCGAAGGTAATCAATAAGAAGAATAAGGTTCCAAGAATTGTGCCTGCGCCCATACTACCAAAAGCAATTGGTAAACTGACAAAAATAAGGCCAGGACCTGAAGCCGGATCGAGACCATGACTAAAGATAATTGGGAAGATAGCCAGACCTGCAGCTAGTGCAATGACTGTATCCAAAATAACCACGGTTCGTGCTGTTTTGAGCAAGTTTACTTCGCGGCCCAAATAAGAGCCATAAGCCACCATAATACCCATACCAATGGACAGGGTGAAGAAAGCATGGCCCAAGGCTGCGAGCATAACGTCAGCGGTGAGCTTGCTAAGATCTGGTGTGAACAAGTAAGCCACTGCCTCACCAAAGCCACCATTGATCACGTTATAACCAACCATGATGAACAAAATCAAGCCCAACAATGGCATCAAAATCTTAGCAGTTCCTTCAATACCTTTGGTGACACCAATTCCAACGATTAAAGCAGTCAGCGCCATAAATACGGTATGCCAAACAGTCAGCGTACCAGCTGAGGCGAGCATCGCATCAAAGGTTGCAGCAACAGAATCGCTGTCTTGACCAGCGAAGCTACCGCTTGCGACTTTAGTAATATAATTCAGCGCCCAGCCACCAATCACACTATAAAAAGATAGGATCAAAAAGCCGCCTAAAATACCAGTGGCACCAACAATACCCCAACTGCGTGACTTGCCTTCGCTTGCGGCGACATCAGCGAAAGTATTAATAGGGTTTTTTTGCCCACGGCGACCGACCAACCATTCTGCGACTAATATTGGAAAACCAACCAGCGCGATACAGAATAAATACGCAATAACGAAAGCTGAACCACCGCTTTCACCAACCATATATGGGAACTTCCATATGTTTCCTAAACCAACTGCCGAGCCTACTGCCGCCAGTACGAAGCCAAAACTTGAGCTCCACTGCGCATGTTCTTGTTTATTGATAGCCATTTTGCCGTCCTCATGCTTCAATTAATGCTGCTTATAATCATCCGTGATTATTATAATTAGCTGCTGATATAACAGGCTACTTAATTAACGCCTCAATGTGACGCGCCTAGCAACATTATGAAAGAATTGTTTACAATATCGTAAACGCTCAGTTTCTGCTAAGCGACCAAAAAAGTCAAGTAGTCATAAATATAAAAAGCCATAACAATTGGTTATGGCTTTTTGACAGTTTGACGCTAATTAACAACAGTTTGGTATATCGACTGTTCGAGATTGAAACACCACAAATTGCTGTTTCTACAATAGCTCGTGTTTGGTTAGCGAACGACGCCGCGACGGCTTTTTTGTAAGGAATCAATGAGCAATTGAATCTTTGGCTCTTTTGGCAATAGCTCTTGCTTTAAGACTTCAAGCGCTTGAGCGGTCGTTAACCCGGATCTAAAAATCGTGCGATACGCTTGGCGCAAGGTATCAATCGTGTGCTTAGACCAGTCTTTTCGGCGCATTCCTTCGACATTGAGACCATGTGCCTTTGCTGGATTGCCTGATACCATGGTAAAAGCGGCCACATCCTTCAAAATCAAACTGGCACCACCGACCAAGCTATAGTCATCAACGGTACAAAACTGATGAATACCTGAGTTACCACCAATTATCGTATGATCGCCAATGGTTACATGACCAGCTACGCCGACGTTATTGGCCAATACATTGTGATCGCCAATCACACAGTCGTGAGCCACATGCGTATTTACCATCAGCAAGTTGTGACTACCAATTTTGGTAAGCTCACCATCCTGCGCAGTACCACGATGCAAACTACAAGCCTCACGAATGGTATTATGATCGCCAATTTCAAGCCAAGTATGCTCACCAGCATACTTTAAATCCTGTGGATCCTCACCAATGCTAGCAAACTGATAAAATTGATTATGGCTGCCAATACGCGTCAGTCTTGCCACGACGACATGGCGATGCAGCGTGGTATGTGCACCAATCGTTACTTCGTCACCGACAATACAATAAGGACCAATGATAGCAGTCTCATCAATCTGAGCGGACGGTGAGATGAGTGCTGTTGGATGGATCTGACTCATAATTTGGACCTTTGTATCATCTGATGCAAGTAAATAGTAAAACAAATACCACTAATGTAGCGTTATAAATTAAGCCAATACCCGTTCAGATTATAAGTGAGTTTTGCTATTAACAATATGGGCGGCAATCTTTACGCAGTTTAGCCAGTGGTTATCTCGAAATAATAACGATAAGCTACTGCTCTTGACGGGCAATCATCACCTGAGCACTCGCTGCAAGCTCATTTTCGACATGAACCGTACAATCAAACTTATAGATACCACGCTTTTGCATAACTGTTTTGGCTCGGATAATCAGCTGATCGCCAGGAATGACGCGGCGTTTAAAACGAACCTTATCCACCCCTGCAAACAGATATAAATAACCATCTTCGGCGGTCAGTCCCGCGCTAATAAAGCCCAATACACCTGAAACTTGCGCCATACATTCTACCATCAATACCCCTGGCATAATCGGCTCATCCGGAAAATGACCATTAAAAAACTCTTCATTAATGGTCACGTTTTTGATACCGGTAATGCATTCGCCAGGCTGGCAGGCAATAATCTTATCTACCAACATAAAAGGATAACGATGCGGCAAATAATGCTTAAGCGTATGATAAGTTAACGGCAACGTGAGACCTTGCTCTGCCAAGCTTTTAATGTCTTCATCCGTCGGTATATCGATATGGCTGCTGCTCATAATGACGCTTCCTTGCTCTATTTAAAAAACTCTATTTAAAAAGCTGTGTTTAAAGATGATCTGTTTAAAAATTTATGGCTAAAGGACTTGCATGAACGCTACTCATTACCAAGCTGACGAAAGCGCACAGCGGCACGGCGCCATTTAGCAGTCGGCATTGCCGCTGTTCCAGAAGAATATGACCCAGCGATCTTGATAGATTTGGTCACCATGGTCATTCCGGATAATGTCACATCATCGGTGATATTGATATGGCCAGTGATACCGACTGCGCCGCCGATGATACAGCGTTTACCAATACTTGTGCTACCTGCGATTGCTGTTTGGGCAGCGATTGCCGTGCCATCACCGATGTGCACGTTATGAGCGACTTGTACAAGATTATCAATAATAACATTATTACCAATCACTGTATCATCAATGGCACCGCGATCGATACAGGTTTGGCTACCAATGCGTACATGATCACCAATGATGACGCGACCGAGTTGCGCAATGCGTTCCCAGCCCGTGATGCTAGGATTGTTGGTGGGAGCAAAACCAAAACCTTCCGCACCCACACTCACTCCTGCATGTAGTCTCACATGATTACCGATGACACAATCATGCCCGATGACCACTTGTGATTTGATAACACAATCACGCCCGATATTAGTATTTGCTTCGATTACTACATGAGCATCCAGACAACTGCGATCGCCAATACTTACATTGTCACCGATAACACAAAATGGACCAATATTGATCTGTTCACCAAGGAGCGCACTATCAGCAATGACTGCACTAGGATGGATGCCACTACCTAGAGTTTGACGAGCAAATACCTGACTGGCACTGGCATAAGCCAAGTAAGGTGATGCCACTACCAATGCTATAGAAGTTGCTGGTACTTGGTCGCGATATTCAGCGGTGACCAACACAGCGGCTGCCTGACTATTGGTCAGGCTAGAGAGGTAATGAGGATCTGCCAAAAAGCTTAATTGAGCATCGTTAGCAGTGGTTAAACTACCAATACTATTAAGTGTTAGCTTTAACTGTGTATCGCTCAGTTCTGCCTTATTAATAATAGGCTGACGCTGCTCAATCCGCGTGATAAGTTGCTCAATCGTTATCATAGTTGGCATTAATATTAGTATGAATAAGAGAGTCGTCAAATTGAAGTATCAACTCAACGACCTGTGAAGATCTGGCTTTTTATTGATTGATGGTATTGGTTTAATATAAGCCATCAAACCAATCTAAAAAGTGCTGGCAACTTAAGAGGTACTAGATGACTTAAAGCATACTAAGCTCTTTAGAACGTACTACCAATCTGGAACTGTACTTTCTCAGTCTGATCACCTTCTTTGTCACCAATCGGTACCGCATAACTCAGTGAAATTGGACCGATTGGTGTGTACCACGTTATACCTGCACCCGCACTAAAGCGTAAGCTATTATCTTGCGTCAATAATGGCACGCCGGTATCAGTCCCGTTATTAGGGTTGATAAAGGTACGATCTTCTTTATCAGTAGTGTCAAATACCTGACCACCTTCGGCGAACAGTACTGGACGTACTTGATCTGCCCAGTCACCCTTAAATGGTACTGGTAAAATCAATTCACTACCGAAGCTGACTAAAGCATTACCACCAATTTCTTCATCTCTAAAGCGTCTGTCATCATTGATCGCATCAAAATAGCCTTGCGACTTAGGACCCAATGTCGATGCCTCATAACCACGCACCGAACCATAACCACCAGCATAGAAGTTCTCGTAGAATGGCAAATCATTACCATAACCGAGTTTGGTATAACCGCGTGCTATTACATCTTTATAGATAGGATAATATATGTTGCCGCGATAGATAAGCTTCTGGTAGCTGGTATCACCCAGACCAATCGTTGCATCGACCGTATGACTCATCCCTTTAGTCGGAAATACTGGACGATCTAGCGTGCTGTAATCCCAGCCAAATAGCAAGTTATAGGTTTGATAGTCATTTTTGAAGCCAGTACGACCCGAGTCGGCCCCTTCGTTATTGACGAAGTTTTCATACGTGCCGCCATCATCGATGATTTGCTGGACGTTTGACACGCCTAGGAAGCGACCGCCACGTACTGAAGTTTTATCGACGTTTAGACCGGCACTAACCCGCTTGGTTTCATCAACAGGATAGCTATAGTTCAGCGTGGCACCATAAGAGTCGGTGACATAGTTACTAACGTTTCTATCATCGAATTTGGTCTCACGATAATAACCACTTAGACCCTGCGAAACACCATTTTCCGTAAAGTACGGATCGGTATAACCTAAGCTATAAGAGTCGCGGGTTTCTGAACGCGATAGCGCTGCTTTAACACGGTTACCGGTACCCATGAAGTTATTTTGCGTCAAGTCTAACTGGAACGTGACACCGCCACTCTGTGAGTAACCGGCGGCAATCGTTGAGCTACCAGAAGGCTGCTCTTCAACCGTAAAATTTACATCCATTTGATCTGGCTGATTGGGTACTGGCTTGACATCGACGTTGACTGCTTTAAAGAAGCCGGTACGCATCAGACGCGTACGTGACAGCTGAATTTTTTCGCTAGAGGCAAGCGCGCCTTCTAACTGACGCATTTCACGACGCAGCACGACATCCTGAGTTTTGGTGTTACCCGTGAAGTTGATACGGCGTACGTAGATAGGGCGTGCTGGATCGATATAATAATCGACATCGACCATTCTCGTCTCGTCATTGATACGTGGTACCGGTCGAATTTGTGCTAAATAGTAACCTTCGTTACCATAACGGCTCTTTAAAGAGGCAGTCGTTGCATCAAGCTTGGCTTGTGAATATTTTTCATTGGGTGCAAAAGTAACCAGTTCTTTAAGCTCATTGGTCTCAAATGTCGGCTTGCCTAGGAAATTCACTTCCCCAAACTGATATTGCTCGCCTTCACTCAAGCTGACTTCGATAAAGACGCTGCGCTTGTCTTCACTGATATTAAGGACTGCATTGTCAACGTTAAAACGCACATAACCATCATTTTGATATAAGGCTTTTAAATTCTCTAAGCTGGCGGCCAGCTTTTCTTTAGCGTAGCGGTCAGACTTAGACAGCAAACGCGTCCATGACGATTCTTTGACAGCAAAAACGTCTTTAATCTCTTCATCACTAAAGTGCGTGTTACCAATGACATTGATATCGACAACTTTGGCCGGCTTACCTTCGATAAAGCGCACGTCAAGCTTGACGCGGTTGCCATCTAGCAGCGTCTGATCAACTTCGATATTACTGTTGTAATATCCTTGGCTAATATACTGCTGCTGCAGCTCGTTGGCGACGCCTTGCAATGTTGCTTGCTTAAGCACATCACCGACTGACAGACCAGCGTTGCCAAGCCCTTGCTCTAGACCTTCTTTTGGAATGAGCTTATTGCCTTCAAAATTGACCTCAGCAATAATTGGACGCTCGACGACGTCAAATCGTAGCTGACCGCCTTCGACACGGCTTTGAATATCGGCAAAGTTATCAGTCGCATATAGCGCCTTAATACTGGCTGCCAGATTACTGTCATTTACCGTATCACCTACCGAAATAGGTAGAACCGGATAGAGACTATCAGGAGTTAGTCGTTGTAGACCATTGAAACCGATGTCAGTGACCACAAATTCTGCAGCCTGTACTGGCATACTCATCATCGCTACAACTAACGGCAACCCAGCCGCGCTCATAAATAAAGGCGTACGCATAAACACTATCCGTCAATAAAAAACTTGCTTAAGTTAAGTTAAAAAGCGCATGTTGTCTAGCCCAATTCGAGTAAAGTGATTCACTCACTCGCGGGAGACTCAGGACACTTTATATAAAACGCATCATAAAATAAACTAAAAATTACGATTAGTACAGAGACAGCGATACAAAAGAGCGCAGCACGCCTACCAAGAATCAGCGCACGATACGCGCAAAACCATTAGTGTATCGCGGCTTACCCTTTAGGTTGCCCTGCGATTCATCAAAACAGCCGACTGATATCATTACCAATTGCTAACACCATGAAACCTGCCAGCAAGAGTAAGCCGATATTTAGCCCTACCATTTGTACCCCTTCCGACAGAGGCTTACCGCGTATCAGCTCTATGAGATAATACACAATATGACCACCATCTAACACTGGAATCGGTAAAAGATTGAGTACGGCGAGGCTCAGGCTAATCAAAGCCGCGGTGGACAATACCATCTGCCAACTGATATCAAAGCTTTGTTTGGCGACTTTAGCAATCGTAATCGGCCCTGATAAATTGTCTAGACCAATCATACCTGAGAGCATCTTGCCCATTGAGCTAACCGTCATCACTGCCAATTGTTCCGTCTTTTCAAACGACTTAACCAATGACTCACCCGGGCCATATACGATGGTGGTTTTATAGGCATCGGGAATGACAATCTCAGACTGCGCCACCATAGCACCAATCTGTCCAAAGTCATTACCTAGATTGTCTTTTTTACCTTGCGGCATAATCTGAAGCTGTACGGGTTTACCCTCACGCAATACGGTGAAATTAAGCAAAGTCTCAGGATTGTCACGGATGATACGGGTGACACTGATCCAATCTTTGATTTCTGTATCATTGATAGCCGTAATGAGATCACCAACTTGCAGACCTTGACGACTGGCAGCACCATCAGCACTCAAATCGCTAACGATTGGTTCAATCTGCGGCTGCCATGGTAGCATGCCAAAGCTGGTTAGCGCGTCTTTACCTTGCGATGCGCCTTGCATAAATGCTTGGACAGGTGCTTGATAAGTTTTCGTTGTATTGGAAGCCTGTGACTCTGATTGCAAGGTAATGCTGACATTATCAGTCTCGCCCATTCGTCCAGCAAGGCGATAATTGATACCTTCCCACGTTTGTACCTCATGGCCGTCAATCGCGACGATTTTATCACCAACGGGTAACTGCGCCATAGCCGCTGGTGTATCGGGTAATACTTCACCAATCTTCGTCGCCAACTGCTCTGATGGCGTCATAAATAACACCCAAAACAACGCAATCGCGATAACAAAGTTCATGATAGGGCCAGCGGCAACGATGGCAATCTTTTTTAGTGGATGTTGACGATTAAAGGCCAAATGTAGCTCATCTTTGGCTACCGCGCCTTCACGCTCATCCAGCATCTTGACATAACCACCCAACGGCAGCGCTGAGATACGATAATCAATACCGCTCTTTTTGCTCGTCCAGCCAAAAAGCTTGGGGCCAAAGCCGATAGAGTATGTCAGCACCTTGACGCCGCAGAGCCTTGCGACAATATAATGACCCCATTCGTGTAAGGCAATAAGCGGACCTAAGACAAATATTGCCGCAAGCAGCGTTAATAAAAACGTCATGATCTTTTCTCAGTGTTTTCTCTTAGCATCTTCTATTAATATCGTTTTTAAACTAGGGTCTGTTGAACATTCAAATGTGGTACTGGCAGCGTCTATTTTTTAGACAATACGCAGTGAAATTTTTGACGCCTAGTCGTTCTAGGGTAGATAATTTCGCCATGTATTGGCAAAAAATAGTCCTGCCCTGAAAGGCTGATGCTAAAATCACCCCAAACGTTGTTGTAAACCTAGCTAAGGTCTCGACATTATCGTCGGTTTACGCCTGATTTGATAAAAGGTTTGGGACGATTTTAGCAATCAGCAGTCCTGATATTTGAATGTTCAACAGACCCTAAGAAACTCTTGCTACGATTATGCCAACTTTGCCACAAGTTTGTCAGTAAGATGGCGCGCTATCTTATCAATTGTTAATATATCTTCTATGTCAGCCGTGTCGCTTAATGGTGGTACCTGTATATCATCTAAGGCTTGCTCATTAATATCGGCAATATCCGTCAAACGAATCTGACCGTCCAAAAATGCAGCGACGGCAATCTCATTAGCAGCATTGAGTACAATCGTTGCCTGTGTGCCTGCTTGCATAGCTTGACGGGCAAGACGCAAGCACGCAAACTTCTGCAAATCAGGCTGAATAAACTCTAGAGCACTTAACGCAAACAAGTCTAAAGGCTGTGAGCCGCTCTCGATACGATCAGGGTAACTGAGCGCATGGGCAATCGGGGTTTTCATATCTGGGCTGCCGAGCTGCGCTAAAAAGCTGCCATCGCTATATTCTACCATTGAGTGGATGATACTTTGTGGATGAATGACGACATTTATCTTATTTTCTGGTAGATCAAATAAATGACAAGCCTCTATCAACTCAAGCCCCTTATTCATCATCGTTGCTGAGTCGACCGATATCTTTTGGCCCATCGACCAGTTGGGGTGTTTGACCGCTTCAGCGACGCTGGCTTGCTGCATCTGGGCAAATGACTGCTGCAAAAATGGCCCGCCTGATGCGGTTAACCATAGCTTACGAACACCATGGTTTGGCTGATGAATTTGAGTGTTGTCTTGTTGAATAGCGAGCGGCAAACACTGAAAAATCGCATTATGCTCAGAATCGAGCGGTAGCAAGGTAGCATTGTGCATTTTAACGGCATTAATCATTACCTGACCAGCCATGACCAGCGCTTCTTTATTTGCCAGTAAAATACGCTTACCTGCCCGTGCGGCGGCTAAGGTAGAAGGCAGACCAGCTGCGCCAACAATAGCAGCGACAACGGTATCGGTTTGCGTATCAGTAGCAATATCGACCAGTCCTGCTGCCCCGCCTACCACATCGATATCAAGACCTGCTGCGCTAAGACGCTCAGCAAAATCATCGACTGCAGCTGTCGGCACGCTGACACGCTTGGGCAAAAACTGCTGGCAAAGCGCAAACAATTTGTCTAAGCGGTGATAGCCTGATAGCGCATAGACTTGATAATTAAGCGGTTGCGCCGCCAAAATTGCTAGCGTGCTATCGCCAATCGAGCCTGTTGCGCCTAGTACGGCGATGCGTTGTGTCATAACCATCAGTGCCCACAATATTGTTACTGTTAAAATTTAAATAAAAAATCAGGAAAGTTAATAAGGTATGAATGATAGAAAAGCATCGATGCTAGATTATGTCGATGCTTTATTATAATAATAATTAATAAGACTGAGCTATTGGCAAAAACCAATTCATTCACGTGTACCAATTAGCCTGCATTAGTTTCTTAAACGACGATGAAGCCCAGCTGCTGTATCGCCCAAAAGCCAAGCGCAAATATTGGCGTCGCAGATAATAGCGAATCAATACGGTCAAGTATCCCGCCATGCCCCGGTAATATCGTTCCTGAGTCTTTTACATCAGCGCGGCGCTTGAGCATTGATTCAAACAAATCACCGAGTACAGAGGCGAGAATAGTGATGGCTGATAGCGACACAAATGCGATTAACGGTACACCAGTTAATTGTAGTTTGAAGACACTAATAACAACAACCACGAGCAGACCAGTCACAAGACCGCCAGCCAGCCCTTCCATACTCTTATTGGGAGAGACATTCGGTGCCATTTTGCGGCGACCGAGCTTACGTCCAACAAAATAAGCACCACTATCGGCACACCATACCAGCAAGAATACGTAGAGTAGCCACCATGCTGATAGCTGCCACAAATAAAACATAGCAGTGATCGATGCTGTCAGAATCACAGCGCCCATCAGTGCTAGCTTCCTACCATACCAATTGGTATGGGTTGGGAAAACGCGCACCCAAGATAGTGCCATCAGCCATATAGCCAGTGAAGCCACCCACCAAAACAGCCAAGTCACTTTAAACATTAGCGACACTAAAGTCAGTACCAATACCAATACCACAAACACCGCAGGCTGGCGCCACTTTGGCATCAGCTTGGTCCACTCATGCGCCGCGATAATCACACCAATGGCCAATAATGGAGCAAACAAAATAGGAGTTTGGCTCGCAAACATTGCAATACCAACGATAATAACGAGAACAATTGCCGTCTTAATTCGTTGCCACATACTTGTCGAACCTTATAATAATGAAAAATGTCTGGTCAAAGAGTGCATTATAGCAGCTAATCTACATTAGCCTACTAATCGCGATCGAGGCTAATTAAAGCGCTTTGTCATTTCACAAGCAAGTAATACTAATGGCTTGGTAGATTTTTGAGCATCTATTCTTTGAACACAGTAATTATCTGAATCAATAAATGCCAGCGAGTATTCTACTGATTTAATCATGAGCCACTTGACAGTGAGCAATGTAATACTGATAAATGAATAACGCTAGCGCTGCTCTGTCACTATCTGCTCGCTGGTTTTGCCAAAGCGCCGTTGGCGCTGAGCGAACTCTGCAACCATCGCTGCCAACTCATCGGCGGCAAAGTCTGGCCATAGGGTTTGAGTAAAGAACAGCTCAGCATAAGCTGATTGCCATAATAAAAAGTTAGAAATTCGATATTCACCGCCCGTCCGCACCAGCATATCGACTGCGGGTGCATCCGCTAATTGCACATATTCGCCAAGCATTTCTTTACTGATATTTTCAGCACGCAACTCCCCTGCTGCTACTTGCTGCGCCAGTTGTTTTGCCGCATTGGCAATGTCCCACTGACCACCATAACTGATGGCAATTACCAGTGTCATAGCATCAAAATGAGCCGTTTCGGCTTCTGCATCTGCCATCAATGTCTGTAAATCATGACTCAACTGGCTACGATCACCGATGAAACGTAAGCGAATGCGGTACTCGTTCATACGCGGCATTTGCTCATGAATGGTCGATGTTAATAGTTGCATCAATAGCGCCACCTCACTGGGTGGGCGTTGCCAGTTTTCGCTAGAAAAAGCAAATACCGTTAGCACCTCAATACCCGCATCGACACAATACTCCACGATAGGATCTAGCGCATCTTTACCCGCCACATGTCCTTGACCTTTGCCGAGCGCATTGGCTTTACCATAGCGATTATTACCATCCATAATGATGGCGATATGGCGAGGAATGAGGGCAGGAGCCAAAACGGTGGGAGTAGACATGGGCGATACGACTTATTGTTGAGGTAGAATAATATGCTGAAGTAAAACAATCATAACGCGCTCTATCGCATTAAAAAAGCATAATGCCAAATATTCATAAACTTATCATAAACCAGTCTAGCAATTGGGCTAATGACGATTGGCAAATAATTAAAACAACTCTGTAATGCTTAGTGTTTTTATCATCACAGTCTATATAGCAATAGACAGCCAATAGTGATTGACCATTAGCTGTCTATTATTATGATATTGTCTGCATTAAAAGACTTAATTTTTAAGCGCTTGGTTTATTTTTATAAAAAAAATAAACCAAAGACGGTACTTATACGTCCATCAAATCGCTTTCTTTTTTGCTCAAGCGACCATCGATAGTTTCGATGTATTTATCAGTGATTTTTTGAATCTCATCACTAGCGCGGCGCTCGTCATCTTCTGAGATTTCTTTTTCTTTAGCCAGCTCTTTGATGTCATTCATCATATCGCGGCGAATATTACGGATAGAAACACGGCTGTTCTCAGCTTCTCCGCGCGCAAGCTTTTGCATATCGCGGCGCGTGTCTTCGGTCAATGCTGGCATCGGTACACGAATCACATCGGCCGTCATTGGGTTCAGACCCAAATCAGCCTCACGAATGGCTTTATCGATCGCTTGTACCATGGTACGGTCAAACGGCTGTACCAATAACGTGCGCGAGTCTTCAACGTTGACACTAGCAACTTGATTAAGGGGTGTAGGAGCACCATAGTAGCTGACCATCACCCCTGACAACATACCTGGATGCGCACGACCAGTACGAACTTTACTAAAAGTGCTCTCAAGCGCTTCCAAGGTCTTTTGCATACGCGCTTCGCCGTCTTGCTTAATCTCTTTGATCATCATGTATCCTTATTTATCGCTATCGACAAATCATTCATTATTGTTAGTTATAAAAATTTATTAAGGTAAAAATTATTAAGGTGTTTGCTGTTATATGAATTATCACTTCATATAGCAGTCATGCCAACGCTTGCTATATTAATGAAAAACGCGTGTGCCTTCGTTTTCGCCCATAATGACATTTAATAACGCATTAGGCTTGGTCATATCGAACACTTGTAGCGGCACGTTGTGCTCACGGCATAAGGCAATGGCAGTTAAATCCATAACGCCAAGCTTTTGTTCTAACACTTCATCAAAGGTCAGGCCATCATACTTAACCGCGTCGTCATGTAAGCTTGGGTCTTTATCATAAACCCCATCTACTTTGGTGGCTTTTAAAATCAAACCTGCTTCGATTTCAATACCGCGCAGGCAAGCAGCCGTATCAGTGGTAAAGAAGGGATTGCCCGTACCTGCGACAAAGATACACACTTCGCCATTTTTTAGGTAGCGAATCGCATTACGGCTGCTATAGCTTTCAGTAACTTCACCAATAGGTAAGGCTGACATCAAGCGTGTTTTAATATTGCGACGCTCAAGCGCATCACGCATTGCTAGACCGTTCATAACCGTCGCTAGCATACCCATTTGATCGCCAGTGACGCGGCCAACCAAGCCTTCTTTTTGCAGCTGGGCACCGCGATATAAGTTACCACCACCGACCACGATACCGACTTGCACCCCAAGCCCTCGCAAATGCGCGATAGACAAGCTCATCTTATCGAGCACTTCGGTATCAATACCCATGTCTTTGCTACCGGCTAAGGCTTCACCAGAGAGTTTCAGCAAGATACGAGAGTAACGCGGGTTTTTGTCAGACATGAGGTCACCTTATTTCGTTAAATTATAATTAAAATTATCGGTAAAACACAAATACAGTTAGCCTTGCAATTTACCTACCGCCCCATACTGGGTGATCAGTGTGTAAAAAGGCTAAATTGCGCTAATTGTAGCAAAAACTGCCTATCATTGGGCAATTTTCACTCACCTATTATCGTAGTCATTTAACCTGTATAGCGGTTGTCTAACTTTTATATTAGTCACCTAATCTTTTTAGCAGTCAGTTAAATAACAGTCATCTAACCTTTATAACTGGCAAACAAATCGTATTCGCTAGCATCGTCAATCGTTACGGTTAGGAACTGCCCGACTTTAACTTGCGCATTGATATCGTCCACATAGACATGACCGTCAATCTCAGGGGCGTCAGCGTAGCTGCGACAAATCGCAATCCCTTCTTCACTATCAATTTCATCGACCAACACCATCAAGGTTTTGCCGATTTTCTCTTGTAGCTTTTGCGCTGAGATGTCTTGTTGTAGTGCCATAAAACGCTCATAGCGTTCTTGCTTGACGGCTTCAGGGACGTGGTCTGGCAAATCATTGGCGACTGCGCCTTCAACTTCTGAATAGGTAAAGGCACCCACGCGATCAAGGCGCGCTTCAACCAACCAATCAAGCAAGCACTGGAAATCTTCTTCCGTCTCACCAGGGAAGCCAACGACAAAGGTCGAACGAATGACGATATCTGGACAAATCTCACGCCACGCTTTGATACGCGCCAAGGTGTTTTCGCTGTGCGCCGGACGCTTCATTGCCTTTAGGATGCGATGGCTGGCATGTTGAAAAGGAATATCCAAATAAGGCAGCAGCTTCTTCTCGCCCATGAGTTCAACGACTTTATCGACGTGCGGATACGGATAGACATAATGCAGACGTACCCAAATACCCAAATCGTTCAATGCTTGGCATAAGTCATAAAACTTCGACTTAAGCGGCATACCGTTCCAAAAGCTAGTCTTATACTTCAAATCCAGCCCATAAGCAGAGGTATCTTGCGAGATAATTAGCAGCTCTTTCACGCCAGCGTTTTTTAGCGCCATGGCTTCATTCATAACATTATCAATCGGGCGCGAGACCAAATCTCCGCGCAAGCTTGGAATAATGCAGAAGGTACAACGATGGTTACAGCCTTCAGAGATTTTTAGATAAGCATAATGGCTTGGGGTTAATTTGATACCCGCTTCATTGATTAAATTTATCTTTGGATCATAGTTTGCGTCCAAACTGCGGTTCGGCTTGGGTACATGCTGCGCCACTGCCGTAATCACTTCATCATACGCATGCGCACCGGTCACGGCTAGCACGGCTGGGTGCATGGCGCGGATTTTGTCCGCCTCTTTACCCAAGCAACCAGTAACGATCACCTTGCCGTTTTTGCTAATCGCTTCACCGATGGCGTCCAGTGACTCTTGCACTGCAGATTCAATAAAGCCGCAAGTATTGACCACGACCAAGTCTGCGCCTTCATAATCACTGGCAACCTGATAACCATCACGGCTAAGTTCTGTGATGATGCGCTCACTATCCACCAAGGCTTTTGGACAACCCAGTGACACAAAGCCAATCTTTGGTGCTGTGCTAACGGGTGCATTAGCAGTCGCTGCTGTTGTTTTATTTGATGTCGATGAAACCACATTGCTGCTTTGTTCAATGCTACGGTTTTGATTGTGATTGGCTTTATGGTGGTAAGGTTCACTACTATCCGTTGAGCTTTGCGCAGGCGTTGCTGGCGGCTTGGCAGGATTAAAAATAGTGGCAGTGTCTTTGGACATAGAAGCTGTTGGCGTGGAAGCTGGCTGTGGGGTGGTAATAGTCGTATTAAGCGACTCGGTAGAAGTTTTAGGCATGGCTGACCTTGCTAGAGAAAAATGGCTGTGCGCATTGTACGTTTTTTTTGCAAAAACCGCCAGTTTTGCCGCTCTAGTGTGTTGATTTATGGTTAAATATTAAATCTAGCACCTCTTTATTCTAGGCTTTAGTCATGACAGCTGATTTAACCACCAAAAAACCAACCCCGAACTTAGCATTTATATCTCAGCATTTATTCACCGCTATCTTGTGGGTCAGTGATGAGCTGGTCATTACGTGGCTAAATGCCCAAGCTGAGCAACTACTGGCTATTAGTAATGGACGCTTGCTCAATCAATCTATATTGACTCTGCTTGCGTCCGAAAAATTAAAGAGGGATGAGCGCACGGCTCTGACTCTGGATAACGACAATAATAACACCGACCGTGACAAGCCAGACAATCACTGCGCCTTGACCGAGCGATTTCATCAGGCAAAGCAATATCAACAGCCCTTTATCGACCACGATCACATCATCAATACCCCACTCAATGGCAATTTACCACTCTCAATCGATTATAGCGTGACGCCTGTCATCTATGAGCAGCAACCTTATTTTATTATCGAGATGTGGGGTAAAGACCGCCAGAGTCGCATCTCAGAAGAGCAACGTCAGCAGCAACAATACAACGTTGCCCGTCATATGCTGCGTTCGGTTGCCCATGAAATCAAAAATCCATTGGCAGGTATTCGCGGCGCGGCGCAGTTATTACAGCGACAATTTATCAAGTTCAGCGAAGCGACTACTTTGCATCATCCTCTGTCTGCTGTTATTAGCGACATAAGCTCTGGCACAAACTCAGCTTCGAATAGCGATAAGCAGTTGCAAAAGACAGCGCAGAAGCTCCGCAGCTATACCGACATTATCATCTCAGAGACCGATCGATTGACCCATCTTATCGGTCAATTTCTTGGCTCTAATCAGCTGCCAAATTGGCAAATGCTGAATATTCATGAGCCGTTAGAGCATGTCTTGTCTTTGGTCGTTAATCAATATCCGCAAGTGCTGCTACAGCGCGACTATGATTTGTCGTTGCCCGAGCTATGCGCTGATAGAGATCAATTGATTCAAGTGTTTTTAAACCTCATTAATAATGCCTGTGAATCGATGACTGAGCTTGAGCAAGCGCTGCAACAAAGCGCGCCAGCCGCCGCTCATCAATTGCCCTTAGATACTTTGCATAGTCATCTTGATATTGAGGCCAAGTATCAACCAAAACTGCATATTCAAACGCGCATTGCTTTTCAGCATACGATTGGCAGCCAACAGCACAAACAAGCATTGCAAGTCAGCATTACCGATAATGGCTCAGGGATAGATCCTGCGCTGATTGGACAGATATTTTTCCCGATGGTAACCAGCCGTGCCGCCGGTACTGGTCTTGGCCTATCGATTGTGCAAGATATCATCAGCTGTCATCATGGTATGATTGACGTCAGCTCGAATCAAACACAAGGCGCCAATGCAAACTATAATCCCAGTTATAATGACAATAACAGTCAGACACGCTTTACGCTGTACTTGCCTTTTAATCAGCCCGCAACCGATGCGTAAATACGACTGAATCTATCAAACAACAACCCTGAATCACTTGCTCATTAGGCCTGATACATGACTGCATATAACGACAACTTCAAAGCTAACAGTGACAATCAAGGCTCGAATGATAAAATCTCTGACAACCAAATATCTGATAGCCAAGCACTTAACAGTCAGACCATAAAAGTAACGGTCAATAACGCGCCTGCTGAAAACCCTGCGACCTTATGGCTCATCGATGATGATTCAGCGCTGCGCTTGGTGTTGGCAGATACTTTTGAAGACGCTGGATTGACGGTTGTCAGCTTTACCCAAGCACAAGCAGCATGGACACGCCTCAATGATATCTTGCAACAGCGCGAGTCAGCCACTCAGCTACCGGATGTGATATTGACCGATATCCGAATGCCAATGATGGACGGCTTGTCTTTTAGCGATTGGGTGCACGACCACTTTCCTACGCTACCAATTGTCATCATGACCGCGCATTCAGACCTGAGCTCCGCCATCAATAGCTACCAGACAGGAGCATTTGAATATCTGCCTAAGCCCTTTGACTTAGATGATGCCGTCGCTACGATTTATAAAGCGATTAATTTTCAACCGAATATGCCGATAGCCACTCACACAACCGCGTCTGCTACCAACAGAGCCACTGAAACAGCAAATGCTGTTCAAGCAAAGTCTGATATTCATTTAAAACCCAATACTGACGCAAAGCCGCAAACCAAATCTGCCAGCAAAGTTAACACGACAGGCGAAATAAATAAGACCGCTAAAAATAAAGCTGAAATTAAAGCTGAGACACCAGCCAATGACAACCCCAGCGGTATCATCGGTCAATCACAAGCGATGCAAACAGTGTTTCGTGCCATTGGCAGATTGGCGCACTCACCTATTACCGTTTTGATTACTGGTGAATCAGGCACAGGGAAAGAGCTGGTCGCTAGTGCTTTACATCAGCATTCACCGCGTAGCCAGCAGCCTTTTATCGCCCTAAATATGGCGGCTATTCCACACGATTTGATTGAGTCGGAATTATTCGGTCACGAAAAAGGCGCGTTCACTGGGGCCACGACGACGCGGCAAGGTCGTTTTGAGCAAGCGGATGGCGGTACATTATTTTTGGATGAAATCGGCGACATGCCGTTTAGCACCCAAACGCGGCTGCTACGGGTATTGGCCAACGGAGAGTTTTTCCGTGTGGGCGGACAGCAGCCAGTCAAAGTGAACGTGCGCATCATTGCCGCCACCCATCAAAACTTGGAAGAGCTGGTCAAACAAGGCCGATTCCGTGAAGATTTGTTTTATCGCCTCAACGTCATTCGCCTACCGCTGCCACCGCTACGGACGCGCCGCGAAGACATTCCTGCCTTAACCCGTTATTTTATGCAACGCGCGGCTGAGCAAATGAATACCGCATCCAAGCAGCTACAACCTGCCGCGCTACAGATTATGCAAGCCTTCGACTGGCGCGGCAATGTCCGCCAACTTGAAAACGTCTGCTTATGGCTGACGGTCATGGCGACTGGTGATACGGTCATGGTTGACGACTTACCGCCAGAGCTGCTTGAAGGGATGCCAGCGAACACAGAGCTGCAGACACAACAAACGTTGTCCTCGTCTGAATTTGCTCAAAACAATCATCAGCAACACAGTGCTAGCCTGCATAGCCGTCATCAAAATAACTTTATTCAAGACAACTCTATTCAGAGCAATCAAACTCAGAATGGTGCTAAAAACCCAAGCTGGCAGCAAGCACTAGCAGAGTGGGCTCAGCACGCACTGCAAACAGGCGAAACTGACATCTTGCAAACGGCAACGCCTGAATTTGAACGAGTGTTGCTCACAGCGGCACTCAATCACAGCGGTGGTAAAAAGATAGCGGCTGCCAACTTACTCGGCTGGGGACGTAATACGCTGACTCGCAAATTACAGCAACTTGATATGTCAGCAGCAGACACACAGACCAAAGAGTAATAAAAATGCAAAATCATTAAATTAAAAATTTAGTAAAATCAGTTATTTATCATAGCAAGCAAAAATAATCGTTAAATAATTAAAAATAATTGCGAAAAGGGCTTGTCAAACCATTCAAACTCTATATAATAGCCAACCACTGAGACGCACTACCGAATCAGTTAACTATCTATGTTGTGTTTGAATTTAAACGCCAATAATGATAGAGTAACGAAAATGGGGCTGTGGCGGAATTGGTAGACGCACCAGATTTAGGTTCTGGCGCCGCAAGGTGTGAGAGTTCGAGTCTCTCCAGCCCCACCATTTTCGGATAGTACATCTTAGACCAAATATCAAAACCTGCTTTTTAGCAGGTTTTTTTGTGTCTGAAATATGGCATTTATTATCACAAACGCTCTAAACCCTCCAACATCTCATCCATAATCTGATACCTTTTCTCCACCCGCTTCGCCAATGCTCTATCAACAATACATTGATAATAACTATACTCTAGTGGCAGTCTTGGAATCGGTTGTTGACAATGTTGTGTCGCCCACTCGTTTAATACATCGCTACTTTGAGTATTTATCTTAAACGGTCGCTCGCCCATTAATATCTCATACAGCATTATGCCAAACGCATAAATATCGCTTTGCACCGTTGCGCCCTGCCCCTGCCAACGCTCAGGTGCGAGATACGCTGATGTGCCTGCAAGATGATGTAACTTTTTGGCGGCATGAAAACGCTGCGCTAAGGCAAAATCTGTCAATAACAAATCAGGCATTACCCTGCTATTATCCGCACTATTTGGCAACAGACCATCTAGCAGAATATTACTGGGTTTAATATCATTATGTAGCCAGCCAACGTTATGTAAATTAGTGATGAGATGAGCAGACTGCACGATAAAATGATGCTTTTGTTGAACGGTCAATAACGAATGATTATTAGCATTGATCCGCCTTGCTAAGCTAGCATTGAGATAATAAGGCATGACAATTATCGTTAGCTGCTGAGAGTGGTTTAATGCGGGAATGGTTGAGTTGTCATAGGCTAGGATGGGCGGAGCAATAGCGGTCAGATTATTTTTTGTTAAAGAAGCTAAAGATGTCAAAACCTTAGCTTCATGATTTAAATCAGCGAAATTTTGATCAGAACCCTCATTTAACTGCCATTTAATCATCACCCTACCGAACTCTGAATGCTGAGCGCGCGTTAAGCCTTGATAGTCCGTCTCGCTACCCTTACTTTGCTGGCTACTAATACGCTGATGCACTATTTCACGATAATGCTTTGCTGACAACGCTTGAGTAATTAGTGGCAATACTTGCTGAGCGTGCGCTTGCAACGCTTGTATATTCGACAGATTACTGGCACTATTTTCCATAGTATTTTTTTCATCTGACCAGTTTCTCATGATATGGTGATACCTTTATCAAACCGCTATTCCTAATGTAAACGCACCTTTAACCGTTAGAGTCATTATGCCGCAATCAGCCAATACATCTCAGCCTTTTCCTTCATCTGAAGCCTCTGATCCGTCTGCTCATTACGCCCTGCCCGCGCCTTTGTTAGCGCTGCTCAGTCAATATCTGCAAGAGCAAGTCACGCCAGCTATCGAGATTGATCCTGCTCAGCTCGCTTATCGCTGGGTTGGTGGCCGCACCGGACATTTAAAGCCGTTGGCAGTCAATCTGTTTTTGAGCTTGGACGACTTGCATGGTATCGATACGCAAAAGGCAAAATTGGTACAAAACACGCGCCAGTTCTTAAAAGGTTATCCCGCCAATCATGTGCTGATGACGGGTACACGCGGTGCGGGTAAATCATCACTGATTCGCGCATTGCTACAAGCTTATCATAGCGAAGGCTTGCGCATTATTGAGATTGCTCGGGATGACCTACAAGTGCTAGACAAGATTCGTGCAGCGATCAATGAGCTGCCCGCAGATTGTAGTTGTCGCTATGTGGTGTACTGTGACGACTTGGCGTTTAACGGTCAAGACGAGAGTTATCGGGCGCTAAAAAGTGTGCTTGATGGCGCGCTCGACTCTGAGCAAGACAAACTGCTGGTCTATGCCACCAGTAATCGCCGTCGTCTCCTACCGCAGATGATGAAAGACAATCTTGACATTTATAATGGGCAGACAGATGAAGTCAATCCCTATGAAACGATTGATGAAACCGTGTCGTTATCGGATCGATTTGGCTTATCATTGACCTTTCATCCCATGGATCAGACGACTTATTTACATATTGTTCAGCATTATCTGAATTTAGAGCAACAGAAAATTTCAGCCAGTCTTGATGATACTGATACTGCCCTTGATTTGGCAGGTGAAAATCTGCCTGATACTATCAGGGCCGATGCCTTGCGCTGGGCATCGGAACGTGGTGGGCGCTCGGGACGGGTCGCTTATCAATTCAGTCGCTATTGGAGCGGAAAAACGCAATTGGCTATCGTAGATTCAATTGACGACTAATAATCTGGCAAATAACAAGCTATAAATCACGTTTCATTATCGCGTGCAGAGCCTAGATACTGCACGCTGTTATCCTCTTGACTGCTTGCCAAATCAGCAGCACCATCGACTGTATATTGAGCGAAATCCGCTGCCAGCCATAGATTACCTTGATACGCACGTTGCGCATCTAAGCGAATATGTCCCATGTTTGCCGTATTGCTATTTGGGTTATCAAAGCTTTGATAACGCGCGCTAAAATGGGTCAAAATTAGATTCTTAAGTCCGACATCTTGGGCAAACTTGCCCACCAATTGCGCACTACTATGCATAGGATCAAAGTCTGGATTTTTGGTTTGAATCTTGGTTAAAACTTCTTGAATATAAGTGGCTTCATGCACCAACAAATCAGTATCGACCAGCGCAGCGCTGAGACAAGCTGGCGTACCATTGTCCCCTGCTACTACCACCCGTGTACGCTTCACCGCATTATCGACATAATCTGCTGAACGAAGCTGGCGACCATCTTCGGTCATGACATCTGTACCTTGCTGCAGTTTGCCCCACAGTGCACTTGCTGGAATGCCGTCTGCGGTCAACTTGTCCGTATTAAGCGTGCGCTGACTGATGTTTTGCGTGATACCAAAGCCGTATGAGGCGACACGATGTGATAGCGGGGTGATATCAATATCAAGCTGATGCTGGCTGCCGAAACTGAAACTGACCTTGCCCTCATCTTCACTGTCTTTTGATAATACATCTTCTATCGCCATAAAGTTGATGGCAAAGGGAAAGTATAGCTCGGTCGTCAAAGTAATGGCATCGAGGAGTTTGGCGATGGCTTTTGGTGCAATAAGCATTAGTTGTTCGTGGCGTCCAGACATAGCCGCGCTCGCCAGCAATCCTGGCAAACCATAGCAATGGTCGCCATGCACATGGGTAATACAAATGGCGGTTAATTGATGTAAGGAGAGCTTGGTCTGCAGCAATTGTTGCTGCGTGCCTTCACCGCAATCAATCAAAACCCAAGGACGCGATTTTTTAGGCTGCGGGCTAGCGCCAGATAGATAAGGATTCAGGCACTCAATTGCCAGCGCCGTGACATTGCGCTGTTTGGTTGGCACTCCTGCTGAGGTACCTAAAAAAGTCAGTTTGAGCATGATTTAGCACTCATAGTACAAAATTATTAATAAATGATACGGCTTATGACAATTGGCACATCATGGTTCGGTCGCCTGCTACCATCTGTCCACCATTAGCACTGCATTCATTAACCATGTTGGACTCGTAGGATTTCCAACCACCATAAAAGCTCGCTACACACAACAAAACGACCAGCAGTTTTTGTGACCAGGCTTTTATCGACACCTGCTGGCGGTTGATTTCTTGACGAGCAAGCGATGGGTTAGCATTGCCATCGGTATTGGCATCGATATTTTTGTTATCAGATTTATTCAAGTCAGTCATTACTGTATCCTAAAAAGGTTTTGTTTACGAATAAACAAAACCTTTGGGCAAAATATCAAATCAAGCATTTATAGAAGTATAAACGCTGGCAATTAAAACGTCAGACGACCACCCTTTTCTTCTGCGCGCTTAAAGGCATCACGTTCTTCACAATGCTTGAGCCAATTTAAGATGTTGGTATATTTACTCTTATCCAATCCTGGGCCAGCATTGGCACCTACGACTGCTAGATGCATCTGAATGTCAGCGGCGCTAAAGTCTTCACCGGCAAACCAATGATTGTCTTGTAGATGCTGCTCCATCATGTCGAGTATCTTATTTAAGCTATTGGTGATCATGCTTTTTTCGACTTGGGTTCTGATGCTTTTGCTAACCGGCTTAATCAGCATCGGCGATTGCTCAACCACTTTGGTGAATACTAAGCGCATGACCAGCGGCGGCATAACTGATGCTTCAGCGAAGTGTAACCAAAATGTATAAGCTTCCCATGCGGCTTCATTATCATCCGCAGGCTTGAATTGATGCGCTTTATCATAATGCTTGAGCAGATACTCGATGATAAACCCTGACTCAATCAGCGGGCGACCGTCAACTTCCAATATCGGTGCATGACCGAGTGGATGCACTTCTTTTAAGCTATCAGGCGCACGATAAGCTTTATTGCGCTCGTAGCACGTCAGTTGATAATCGGCTTTGAGCTCCTCTAGTAACCATAAGATACGAAACGAGCGTGAGTTTGCTAAATGATAAAGGTGTAACATAAACCATCCTAGTAATTGGTAATAAATGATTGTGAGTCCGCTATACTATTTTAGATATCATGTGCCAAATTAGGTCGAGCGTGATAATACTGCTATTGATAATAGCGCACTTAACTCGGCTTTGACACCACAACTGTGTAGAGCGGTTACGAAAAACAGTGTCTATCAAGTCAACTTTGGGGTTTACGACGACCCCTGCTTATTTGGCGTGCAGTACGTCTATTTTTCGATTCATTTTGTCTATTTTTTGCTGATACTTTCTGATTTTGCGAAAACGGTGCGCGGCCAACACCCCTTTGATACGGCGATTTTTTAGGCGACGGCGCGGCGGAAAGCTGCCCACTTGTGGCTCATTGTAGCCATGCAGACGGTCATCACGTTTACGTCCCCAATACCCCAAGGCACTATCGACAATCATAATCATCAAGGCGGCAAAAATCATACCGTACATAAATAAGGAGCCGCCCTCATCCACGCTTTGATGCAAAATAGTAATAGAAAATACGAATAAAAATATCGGCTCAAGGTAGCATAAAGTGCCAAACAAAGAGACCGGCAATTTTTGACTGGCGACCATGGTCAGCGACATGGCTGCGGCGCTGATAATCCCTAATAACGGTAAGAAATACCACAGCTTACTGGTATCAAAGGCTACTTCAAACCCACCGCTCATATACAGAGCAATAATGACAACGGGTGACAGCAAGATCAGATCAGAGACCAAGCCAGTAATCGGCGGTACCGCTAATTTACGACGTAATAGATAATAAGGCGGATAACCCAAGCAGACAAATAACGTCGCCCAAGATATGGTGCCATACTGGAAAACATCATAAGCGATACCAGCGCCTGCGCATGAAGTCGCTAGCCACTGCAACACACTCATGTCTTCATTATAAAAAAACCGACCCACCATAATCATGATAAGCGGGTATAAGAAATAACCTAGCGTCACCTCAAGACCCAAATCATTGATGGGCGCCCACATAAATATCCAAATTTGCGCGCCCAAAATCGGGGTTGGCAATACAAACAAAAACCACTCTTTTGGGGTTTTTAAGGTCTTTAAATAGTCAAAAATATGTTGCCATTGCTTTAAGACACTGATTAACAATAGCAGACTTAGTAGCATCATTAGCACGCGCCATGACGCCACCTGCGTACCTGATAATGGTTGCATCAACAGACCAAACAAAAATAACAACGAGTATAAAAAATTTGCCGCCACCGCAGCGATAGCGCCTTGCGACGTTTGATTCGTAGTGAGCATAATTAACGACAGCCTGTACAGATTGGCGCACTTCCTTGGCAATTTTGAAAAAAAACAAAAGCCCCAGACGCGAACGTCGGAGGCTTTTGTTGCTAAGAGCTACGATAACTTTATCGTGCTTATATAATGAGCAGCATTATGTCAAAGTCATTCTGGATAAGCAATACAACTGTAAGACTAGTCTATCAAACGTGTGATTCAGTTAAGCCAATTATCGACATAAAGATGCTCATAACAACCGCCCACTTCACTGATTTTTATATCATACATACTTACATCGAGTCTAGCTGCTCAATTTTTTGCTTAAGCTTATTCATCTTATGTTGGTAACGACGAATTTTGCGGAAGCGATGCGCCTGTAGCACCCCATCGATACGGCGCTCTATCAAACGGCGGCGCGGTGGAAAGCTGACCACTTGCGGCTCTCGGTAACCATGCAAATGATTGTCACGCTTACGGGTCACATAGCCCATAGCACTGTCTAACAGCATGACCAGTAATGCCAGCGTAATCATGCCATACATAAACAGCGAGCCGCCTTCATCGAGACTTTGACTCAATACCGTGACGGATAATACAAACAACAGCATCGGCTCTACATAGCTCAATGCCCCAAATAACGAGACCGGCAACTTACTACTGGCAATCATCGTCAGCGACATTGCAAGCGCACTAAAAGCACCCAGTAGCGGCAATAAATACCAGAACTTAGCCTCCTGAGCAGCCATACTAAAACCACCGCTGACATAAAGCATGATGAGCACCACTGGCGTCAGTAAGGTCAAGTCAGACAATAAGCCAGTAATCGGTGGCACGGCAAGCTTGCGCCGCAGTAGATAGTAAGGTGGATAGCCCAAACATACAAACAAAGTCACCCAAGATATCGTGCCATATTGCACTATGTCATAGCCGATACCCATTGCGGCAAATAACGCTGCGGCCCACTGCAGCGCGCTCATATGCTCATGGTAAAAGAAGCGTCCGACTACTATCATCACCAGCGGCAATAAAAAATAGCCCAAGGTGATATCAAGACCAAAGCCGTTGACCGGCGCCCACATAAATAGCCAGATTTGCCCACCCAAAATCGGGGTTGGCAATACAAATAACAGCCACTCTTTTGGGGTTTTCAAAGTCTTTAAATAATCAAAAACGTGCTGCCATTGCTTTGTGAAACTGACCAATAATACCAAACTGAGCAGCATCATGAGCACACGCCATGAGGCTACCTGTGTGCCTGACAAGGGCAGCATAAACAGCCCAAACAAGAACATCATGGAGAATAAGAAGCTGGATGATACCGATGCTAGGGTTCCCTGAAAAGTTTGATTGGTCGTAAGCATAACAACAGCCTTAGAAAATAAAACACTTTGTTGGCATTATTTATAAAACCACGTAGAGTTATTAAGAGTTAAAAATAGAGTTGTGCAACACATTTCAAAAAACAGAATCTCAAAAAATAGAATTGCAAAACGAATAAATCAGAATGACGAATTAAACGAAGCAACAAAAAAAAGCCTCCAACGATAACGTCAGAGGCTTTTTGATAGAACAGTTATGAAAACTAAACTAAAAAGCTAGGCACTGAAACATTTATTCGTCATCGTCTGTGTTTTCGTTGTCAGTACTGTCATTATCCAAGGTAGGATCATTGGCAATATCGATAACATCGTTGACATCAGTCGTCGCTGTGTCGCCAGTTGCCGCATCAATATCTATCTGCTCTTGACCTTCCACATCAAACGTACCGTCTTCTCTCATGGCATCGATTAGCTCGTCGTCACTTTCTTCATGATCAACACGCGCCATCGCCACCAGTTTTTCATCTTTTGACAGACGAATCAGCGTGACACCTTGCGTATTACGACCAGAGCTGGCCACATGCTGGACTGGCGTGCGCACTAATGTGCCTTTGTCAGAGATTAAGATAATGTCGTCTTCAGGATCAACCTTGGTCGCCCGTACTAATGCCCCATTACGCGTGCTAGTTTTGATAGCGATAACACCGCCACCGCCACGATTTTGCGTATTGAACTCATCGATCAAGGTACGCTTACCAAAGCCATTTTCACAAGCAATTAAGATTTCGAGTACATCATCTTCAATGACAACCAATGATTTGATAAATTCATCAGCAGCCAGACGCATACCACGGACACCTTTAGCGGTACGGCCCATAGCGCGAGCATCATTTTCATCAAAACGAATGGCTTTACCACTTGAAGCAAATAGCATGACTTCTTGGCTACCGCTAGTGATACGCGCGCTTACCAACTTATCACCGTCTTCTAAACCAACGGCAATCAAGCCATTCGAGCGAATATTGGCAAATTGCTTAAGCTCGACACGCTTCACTGTGCCATTGGCCGTTGCAAAGAATACAAAAGGTGGCTCTGCTTGCGTGCTATCCTCTAAATTATTATCTTCTGATAAGCTGTCATCGCCGTCTACTAGAGCGCTTGTTAATGACATCTCATCTTTTACCGACAATTCTTCTACGATTTTTGGAATAGGCAAGATGGTTGTCACGGTTTCATCAGGATTTAATCCGATTAAATTCACTAATGGACGACCACGGGCACCGCGACTGGCAATCGGCACTTCAAACCCACGTAGGCTAAAGACGCGACCGGTATCCGTAAAGCAAAGTACGGTGGCATGCGTTGAGGTCACAACTAAGTGATCAATCACATCGTCTTCTTTCATTGCAGTGGCTGACTTGCCTTTACCACCACGTTTTTGTGCCACATAATCATCAATTGGCTGCGTTTTTGCATAACCGGTACGAGAAACCGTCATTACCACGGTTTGCTCAGGGATAAGGTCTTCACGATTAAAGTCCATACGTGAGTCAATAATATCGGTACGACGCTCATCACCAAAGTTTTCACGAATCTCAATCATCTCATTTGAGATAATGGACATCAGCTTATCGAAATCACCAAGAATAGATTCTAAGTGCGCGATTTCACGCAATAAGTCTTGGTATTCTTCAGTTAATTTGTCCTGCTCAAGACCCGTCAAACGATGCAGCTGCATGTCTAAAATCGCATTGACCTGCTCAAGTGACAAGCGATAACGCTCCTCGCCTTCGATCAGACCAAACGGCGCTTTAGGATCTTCACCATCGATAAACTCAGGACGTACTGATTGACTACCAGCAGCCGTAAGCATCGCCACGACGCTACCTGAACCCCATGTATTATTTAGCAGGTTTTCACGTGCCAAGCCACGGTTTGCAGAGGATTTAATCGTCGCAATAATCTCATCAATATTCGCAAGTGCAACGGTTAAGCCTTCAAGCAAATGACCACGAACGCGTGCTTTATTAAGCTCATAAATGGTACGACGCGTGACCACTTCTTGACGATGGCGGACAAAGGCGGCAATTAACTGACGTAAGGTCAAAAGCTTAGGCTGGCCGTTATCCAATGCCACCATATTGATACTAAAGCTAGATTCAAGCGGTGTCTGCAGGAACAAATTATTGACGATGACTTCGGCTGTTTCACCGCGACGTAAATCAATGGCTATACGCATACCGTCTTTATCAGACTCATCACGAATCTCAGTAATACCTTCGATTTTTTTGTCACGTACCAGCTCGGCGATACGCTCAATCAGCTTGGCTTTATTGGTCTGATAAGGCACTTCGGTAAAGACAATACGCTCACGGTCACGGTTGACACCAGTATCACTCATCGCTTCAATAATATAGCGGCCGCGCACATGCAGGCGGCCTTTACCAGTGCGGTAAGCATCTAAAATACCAGCGCGACCATAGATGATACCGCCCGTAGGAAAGTCAGGACCAGAGATATGCGTCATCAGCTCTTCGGCTGATATTTGTGGGTTTTCGGCATACGCTAAGCAGGCATTAATGACCTCGGTTAGGTTATGCGGCGCCATATTGGTCGCCATCCCGACCGCAATACCAGTCGCACCATTGACCAGCAAGTTAGGAACACGCGCTGGCAACACGCTTGGCATACGCTCAGAGCCATCGTAGTTGTCTTCCCAATCGACGGTATCTTTGTCCAAGTCAGCCAGCATCTGATGGGTCAGCTTGGTCATACGTACTTCGGTATAACGCATGGCAGCCGGTGGATCATCATCAATCGAGCCAAAGTTACCTTGACCATCAACCATCGGGTAACGCAAGCTAAAGTCCTGCGCCATCCGTACAATCGCATCATAGACCGCACTATCGCCATGCGGGTGATATTTACCGATGACATCACCGACCACACGCGCCGACTTCTTATAAGCTTTATTATAGTCATTAGACAATACGTGCATCGCATACATCACACGGCGATGCACTGGCTTGAACCCATCACGCACATCAGGCAGCGCGCGCGAGACGATCACGCTCATCGCATAATCCAAATAGGACTGCTTTAATTCATCCACGATGGCAATAGGACTGATCGAGTCGCTCATATACACTCCTTCACTCACATACTTTCGCTATAGGTTGCGCGCCTCAAAAGTGCTTACGCTGATACAAAAATATAGCGGCACAAACGCGCAACTATGATTGCTTTATCAACGCTGAAAAGCACCATCAGACGGGCAAAACCATAGGAAAATGGCGATACGGTTTTTGTTAAAAGTAATGTTTAATAAAAGAAGCCATTTTAGCACAAATTTGTTGATTTAGGGGGTTCTGACTGTCATAAAAATCAAGCAAAACAGCTCATTAGCGCTAATTTTTTAATCTGGTAATATCTACCAAAACGACTTTAACGACATACTTGTTTAGACTGGCTAATTTTGCCATTTTTGCATACAAACTTGCCCTCTTTTGAGCAATGCGAGATGCCGCCCATCTTACCAGAGCAAGGGGTATTTTTTGCTTGTGCTTGGCTCATAGAAGACAGTACAAAGGTCAGGGCCAGCAAAGATAGCATCATTGATTTCATCGTTTTATTCTTCCAAAAGCTCATTGGTTTACCCATAAAAAACTGCACCCACTAGGATGCAGTCTTTTAGTCTATGGTATGTCTTTACTCTTTACGCTTAAACCCTTTATGCCCAAATATTCTTAAGATTGGTTAAAATTTTGCGCAAAGAACTCACGGGTAGCTTGCGTACAGGCAGGACTGACTAAGCCACCATGATAGTTGCTATAAAAAGCCAGTAAGCTGTTTTGACCTTGTGCTTCGGCATCTGCCTTCACTTTAGCCACACTACTACTAAAGTTGGTTTGCACACTGGTGACCACAGTGTTGGCATTCCACTTGTTCATTGATGCCTGACCAATCATTGTAAGGCTCGGCTGGTCTGGACGACTATCCGCATTATCGGTATCTACATCTAATACCGTCACATTAAGTTTAACTGCAGGATTGTTGGTACTGGCTGCTTGCAATAATTTTGCCATAGAGCCGGTGTTTATATCATAATAGACGGTCGGATCTTGATTACCACCGCAGATGAGTGTTGGCATTTTTGGCACATAGCCACGTAGGTCGTTGTCTTTTAGCGCTTTACGCAGATTATTCTGCGGATTGGCAGCAGGTAAATCATTGCCATTTTCTGCAAATAGCCCATCAGGATTGTTGATGGTATCCGTCACATAAGCCGCGCGGAAATCAGATTTTATCAAGTAATCATTGTCATCATAACCACCCAAAAATGAGAATATAGAACCTTTGGACAAACCATCCAATACTGGATTCGTCGGCGTCTTTTGAAACAACGCATTGTTTGGTAATTTACCAGCCGCTACCAATTCGCCAAATGGTGAATCACTTGGTAATTGCGCACTGGCATACTTATCCAAAAAGATATCGGATTTATCTTGATAGATATTGCCGTACTTTTCTTGCAAGCCAATACCAAGCAAGGGCGCAAACCGAGAAGCGCCAATATTGACATTGCCTCTAAAGATGTCATCACCAAAGGCCGCCAAGGCATAAGGGCCGGAAGATGGTGCTATCGCCGTAATAGGTTTGTTTTGTGACTCTAGCAATCTAGCGGTTGCCATAACCACATAGCCACCCTGCGAGTAACCAGCGAGAAACAATTTACCTGAGTCATCAATCTTGAGGTAATTGGCATCGTTGGCACGTTTTTTTCTGTCAATGATTGAGCGGGCGCTGTCTAAGGCGTCGACCATATCCGTAGACTGTTGCTGGGCAACCAGATAAGGGTGATAATCAAGCTCTGATTCATCGTAGCCTGCATAGTTTGGCGCTACGACGATATAACCTTGGGCAGCAAAGTTCGCAGCGATTAACGTCGATTCGCCAACCGCCGGATTGTTTAGGTTGCCTACTTGATTAAAGTCATAAGACTTCTCAGTGGTCGTACCATGGGCATATAATAATACTGGACGGTCGCCTTGGCATTCAGCCGCATCGCCAGTCGGTACCATCAATGCCGCTGTCGCTGTGGTATCTTCATCGGCAGCACCTTTGGTATCATAGCTGACCTTTTCTATAGTCACGCCGCATTTGGCCGCTGGCGTTGCGCTATTACCAAAGCCACTGTCTATTTGGCTCGTACTAAAACTTTTTACAAACTTTGACGTGGCTGACGAGGTATCTGAATCAACAGCGTCAAAATCGTTATCGTCGCCACAACCGACGAGTAATAAACTACTCGCAATGGCAACTGAGAGCAAACAACGTGACATGACAGGCTTATTTATAATAGAGGAAGAGGCGATAATCATAATTGCTATCCTTAGCAGTAATAAAACAGAAGAGTGCCAAGCGTCCTTGGCAGTAGATAGGAGTCGTTTGACAGTGTTGATTTAATCAGAGTATTTGATGACAGTTAATGCATCAGCAATGTGTCTGATACCTTACTATATATACCGTAAAAAGTGAGCAAAAGCTACCGGAAAACATGCTCTTGAACATCACAATTGTCCTCGCAACGCTAATACTTTTAGCCATGAGGTTCACGATACCAGAGAGGTCAGCACTCCTGCTTACATGTCATAGGCTTTGTTTACATGATTTTGCCTTGATACTATCCACCCAACCCCTACTCCTTAGACAGTGTAAACCCTTATGCCAAGTGATATGAAAAACAGTACAAACGACAAGCAAGCAATAACAGAATCTCTGCAACACTCTATCCAAGCAGAAGAGATGCGCAGTGATCGTAGCTTCGATGCGATTGCCGATCATTTTGAAAAAAAGGTCTACGGTGGTCTTAAAGGCGACATTCGGCTGGCAGTATTGCGCCGTGATATCTTTGACTATACGGCGCAGATGAGCAAAGAGCTTGGGCGGCCTTTACGGATTTTAGATGTGGGTGCGGGGCTGGCTCAGATTGCGATTGAGCTTGCCGCTCAAGGCCATAGCGTGGTCATCAATGACATCTCTGCCAATATGTTAGAGAAAGCAAAAGCGAGCACCGCAGAAATCGATAAGAATCTACATATACGCTGGTATGTTTGCCCGTATCAAGCGCTTGAGGACAAATTGGCGATAGATAAACTGGCAATAGACAACTGGCAAAATAAAGGCAGTGGGGCTGATAATACTGAAAACGCAGCTAAGTTTGATTTGATAATGTCACACGCCCTACTCGAATGGCTCGCAGAACCAGCCGCTATCATGGACTTTTTTGACCGCCAATTGGCTGAGCATGGCGCACTGTCGCTCTGCTTTTATAATCCAGCGAGCTTTGACTATCGTAATCTGATTATGGGTAATTTTAATCTGCTCGATAACACGGATTATAAGGCTGACAATAAAAAAAGCCTGACCCCTAATCATCCAGTCGCCAAGGAAGAAGTCGAGTCTTGGTTAGAAGCTCATCATTACCAAACGATTCTAACCAGTGGCTTGCGCGTGTTTCATGATTATGCGCCGCTCAAACGCGGCGGTCACAACGATCCTGATGCAGTCATACGCATGGAGCTACGCTACTCACAACGAGAGCCGTATAAATGGCTAGGTCGCTATCTGCATATCATGGCAACTCGGCAAGTTGCTTAAGTGGAATGATAACGAGCATCTAAAGTAGCGTTTGTTAAAGCGACTATCTGGCTTCTGCCACGCGCTCGGACCGATCGTACTCTGACCACGTCGTCGCATTGATGTCTTTTTCATCAAAGACAACGACATGCTCAAGTATGGGCAAAATCCCAATTTGCGAGCCAATCTCATGATTATGATGACTGGCGACCAAGGACAAAACCGTCTGCCCATCATCGAGTTGCAAGCGATACAGATAATTAGCACCGCGAAAGACACGCCCCACTACTAAAGCGGTTCGGGGACTGTCATCATCATGAATAATATCGTCAGGACGGACCAGCACCTTAATCGGTGTGCCGTTGGGATAGTCGTACTCGCAATACTGCGGCTGTCCCGACTCATCATAGACTTCCATACGACGATAGATATCACCAAGTGCAGTCTCAACGTGACCTTCCTTGATGATGCCGTCTATCATTGCGCCTTCGCCGACGAACTCAGCAACGAACGGACTGACTGGCTCATGATATAGCTCGCTTGGTGTCGCCCATTGTACCAGTCGACCTTTATCCATGACCCCTACTTTATCTGCCAGCGCAAAAGCCTCGTTTTGATCATGAGTCACCAAAATAGCGGTAGTATTGGTACGTTTGAGAATATCGCGGACATTCATGGCCAATGACTCGCGAAGCACCACATCCAAATTAGAAAACGGCTCATCGAGTAGCAAAAGCTTGGGCTTCGGTGCTAACGCGCGTGCCAAAGCAACGCGTTGTTGCTGACCACCTGAGAGCTCATTGGGGCGTTTATTAGCATGCTCCGTCAATTCAACGAGGCTTAGCATCTCAGCCACGCGGGCTTTTTTGTCGGCTGCTGACCATTTATTGAGACCAAAAGCGATGTTTTTCGCCACGCTTAAATGCCCGAATAACGCATAATCTTGAAACACCATGCCCATGCCACGCTTGGCTGGCGCGACGGCGAACGAGGTCGTCGGTGTCTGTTCTGTCAAGCGTTGGTTATTTAAGCCAATCGTGCCGCGCCGACTTTGCTCTAGCCCTGCAATGGCTCGTAATGCTGTGGTCTTGCCGCAGCCGCTATAACCCAAAAAGCAGCCAATCTCACCTTGCTGCAAGCTTAGCGATAGTCCATTAACGATGATGGTATCGTCATAACCGACAATTAAATCTTGGACGCTAAAGTAAGGATTGGTGGCGATATTGGTCTCAGTATGTGCGCTAGAATGACCATCATGCTTAGCGATATTATTATGCTGTACTTGATAGGCTTCATCTGTTGATACTGGTGATTTTTTTACATTGCCAGCACGCACTTCCATTTTAGCCGTAGCCGACTTAGGATTGGCTGGGTCTGTTGAGTCTTTAATCAAGTCAGTATACATAGACGGTACCAGTAAGCTATTAGTGAATAAAACCAATAAATAAAACGGTAAAAATTATGGTGCTAATGAATCCTTGAGCGCGAGCAACTCTGTCTTTAACTTATTAAATAATAAACTGCGCTCAACTTACCTGTGCTTATCACTTTGACGTAGCAATATCCAAACAGGGATAAGACCGACCAGCACAATCAGTAAGCTTGGCAATGCTGCCCTGCCCCACATGCCTTCGCTGGTCATCTCAAACACCCGCACTGCTAGCGTATCCCAGCCCTGCCGCCTTGTCATCAAGGTGATTGGCATCTCTTTCATCACTTCGACAAAGCCCATCAGTAATGCCGTTAGCACCCCAGGGCTGAGTACGGGCAACATCACTTGTCGCCAGCGCTGATAAGGGCTGTCACTGAGCAATTTAGCCGCCGCTTCTTGATTGACAGTCAGTCGTTGTAACTGCCGATCGACTGGCTGAAAGCTTACAGTCATAAAGCGCGTCGATAAAGCAAGGAGCATTACAATCACACTACCAGACAGCACTTGTTGCGAGGTTATACCAAAAGCAATCAGCTGATTGTCAAGCCAAGCAATCGGAATAAATATGCCAACAGCTAATACTGTTCCCGGCACCACATAGCCTAGATTGGATAAAGTGGTCATGAGCTTGGTTGATTTATCAGGATATTGGCGCTTAATCCACGCAATGATGACTGCCAAGCAAGCAATAAAAATGGTGGTCATGCTCGCAATCATGAGACTGTTGGTGACAAAATCAATATAACGAGCGTCAAAATCTTGGCGGAAGTTTAACGCCGTCCAGTAGATGAGCTGCAAGAACGGTATTAAAAAGGCCAGCAAAAACACCAGTGTGCACAGTAACGTCATAGCCAATTTAGCAGACGTGCTGGCTTCAAAACGTTGATTATTGCCTTGAGTCACTGTATTGCCGCGTTTGCCTTGCCAATACTGCTCAAACAATACCACGATAAATACCACACCGATTAACAAAGCGGCCAACTGGGCGGCTGTCGTTAGACTAAAGAAGCCAAACCAAGCCTTATAAATAGCCGTCGTAAAGGTATCAACATTGAAGACTGAAACCGCGCCAAAATCTGCAAGCGTTTCCATACTGGCAAGTAACAAGCCGCCAATGACCCACGGCAAGGCCTGTGGTAATGCCAAGCGAAAAAACACGCGACTGCGGCTTAAACCAAGCATTTGACCCGCTTCAATCGCCCGCCTGCCTTGTGATAAAAAGGCCTGACGCGCCAGCAAATAAACGTAGGGATAAAAAGCCAGTGACAACACCAAGCCTGCGCCCCAGACATTGCGTACCGACGGAATAGCTGTATCGATACCCAGTTCTCGCAAACCTGTCTGTAGCGGTCCACTAAAATCAACAATACCAACGGTGACAAATGCCAGCACATAAGCCGGTATCGCGAGCGGTAGCATCAGAGCCCACGAAAAAAAGCGCTGTCCGGGAAAGCGATACATGCTGGTGAGCCAAGCAAGTGCAGTGCCGATACTGCCAGAAATGACCGTCACCATGACCAATAAAATCGCGGTATTTTTGAAAACTTGCGGCAATACATACTCGCGCATATGCGTCCAGATGTCTGCCACTGGCTGCGTCCATGACAGCAGGACGATGAGAATTGGTACCAGCATAAACAACGAAATCAGTCCTAGGACTGATTTTGAGAGGATACGTTTGCGAACGGCATGGTCTTGACTAACAGCTTGGTTACTATGGTTACCATTATTGCTATTGTTATTGTCGTTGACTGTTTCATCTTGACGAACAGACGCGTCTGGCGTTGTGATCATATCATTATTACCGTGTCATACGCATAGAGATCCTAACTTAGCCAGCGCATACCCAAATAGCACGTTCACACTGTCAAACTCATTTAGCCTACTAAACGTAGTGCTGCATTTGTCTTTTGGCTACTGTGCTTTTTAGGTATGGCAGGGTTTAAGAGGCTCTATTTATAACCTGCTTTGTCCATCATTTGAATCGCTTGGGTTTGCAGCTCGCCAAACTTTTGCACGCTGATGTCGTCTTTTTTGAATTCGCCCCATGATCTGAGCATATCTGACTCATCGACGCCTTCTTTGACTGGATATTCTTTATCAGAGCTGGCGTAGAGACCTTGGGCTTTATCCGACGACAACCATTCCATCAATTTAAGCGCGCCATCAGGATTGTCTGAGTCTGTGACCACACCCGCCCCAGAGATATTCACGTGAGTACCAGTAGTGCCTTGGTTTGCCCAAAAGACTTTGACAGGGAAATTCGGCTGCTCATCGAGCAAGCGACCGTAGTAATAACTATTAGACAAGCCCACTTCACACTGACCGGCAGCGATAGCTTTTAGCATGCTAGTGTCATCACTGAAGACGTCAGTTGCCAAATTATCTACCCAACCACGAATGACGGCTTCGGTTTTTTCTTCGCCTAAGTTTTCAATCATACTGGCAACCAATGACTGGTTATATACAGAGTTTGAGGTGCGCAAACAAAGCTTGCCTTTCCATTTTGGGTCGGCCAAATCTGCATAAGTGGATAACTGGTCGGCGCTGACTTTACTTGGGTCATACATGATAGTACGCGCACGTAATGACAGACCCGTCCACTGACCTTTTGGATCACGATATTTTGCAGGCACATTGGCCTCTAAAACCGTCGATGCCACTGGTTGGAGCAAACCTTGCTCAGCCGCTTGCCATAAATTACCTGCATCTACAGTCAATAGCATATCCGCTGGCGTATTTTTGCCTTCCGCTTGCAAACGTGCCATCAGCGGACCACTCTTATCGGTCACCAGTTCAATATTGACGCCCGTCTCTTTCGTATAGCGGTCTAGCAAGGGCTTGATCAGCTGCTCGTTACGTGATGAGTAGATCGTAATCGTCTGTCCCTCAGCACTCGTCGCGCCATCATTCGCCACTTCTTGCTCGCTACTCGCTGCTGAGCCTTCCGCCTCAACGCTCTCTTCCGTCGTAGAGGAATTGCTACAACCTGCAAGTCCTAACATCATGCCAAATACGGCAATAGGTAAAGTAAGCTTGGTAGAAGGTAAATTTGCGCTGAAAGCTTTCAATGACATAGTTTTCCCCATTAATGGTGCTACAGATAATTGAGATAAAAAATCGTTATCAATCACTAATAATCAAGATTAATAACCGCATAATATCTGAAAACAACATACTAATAGAAATGAGATTAATTATCCATACATTTATTTAACTGGATAAACTGGTATTTATTTGGCTAAACCCTTGCTTTTACAACGCAATTTTTGACTTAATTTCTGCTCAGCAGTTGTTTATTTAATCCATCTTTATCGCTGCTATTGCCCCAAACTTATAATAACCACTGACCTAAAATTGCATTGACTGCTGCTTCAGTACGTAATATGCGTGGACCTATATGCACTGCTTGACAGCCTTGCGCGGTAAGTAGCTCAACCTCATAGTCAATCCAGCCCCCTTCTGCGCCGATACAGACGAGACTGGGTAATGAGGCGCTATTAGATAAGTTGGTGTCTGCAAACAATGTTTTATCTTGACGTGGCTTTGCTAGTCTGTGCTGCTGTACATATTGCGAAAATGACAGATCGCTGTAAGGATGCGCGACAATAGCGCGGTTAGTGATTAGACTTGCCAGCTCATCCTCGACAAAGGGTTTAAAGCGCTTTTGCAAAGTAATGCGCGGGGCAATGCTATCCACCCCTTGTTGTAAGCCTTCTAATACGAACTCATCGAGGCGACTCAACATCGGACTTTGCCAATAGCTCTTTTGTGTACGGTAGCTATTGATAAGGATAATATCACGCACACCAAGCGCCGTCATATCCATTATCAAGCGGCGCAGCACTTTTGGACGTGGCAATGCCAAGATAACAGTCAGATTTAACTTAGCAGGTGGCACAACTGACAATTGGACATCACCTAGCTGAATACAGCGAGCAGCAATCTCCTCAATAATCGCCGTACCAAGATTACCACCGAGTTGCCCGATTTTCAGCGTGTCGCCCACTTTTGCTGCCAATACATGATTGACATGGTTGATTTGCAACAGATTATTGATTATCGCAGAATCTTGCGAAAAATGTTCGGTAGGTAGTAATAGACAGTTCATAGCGTCTCTTGGCTTGCATGCTGCTCAATTACCTTTTCAATCATGGCAAACTGGCGCGTTAATACTGCTTGCTGCTGTACGGTCATCTGCTCGCCAGCTTGCCCTGCCTGTTTGGCTAATAGCGGATGGCTAAGCCAAGACTGTAGTTGATCATAAATGAGCGCCGTATCGTTAGCAGCCAATGAGGATTTTTTGCGCGAGGATTTTTGCTTACCCTTTATCTCTGAACTACTGATATCTGAGCTACTGATAGCTGAATTGGCGATATTTTCATTATTGGTAGCAACATCATTGGCAGCAACATCCTCTATCGTCGTTGGCTTTATCGTAATTGGACGATAAAACGCATTGTTAGGTTGATATAACGCGCCGACACTCGCCAGCTTATCGACCACGCTTTGACATGATTGAGTATGAGGTCCCATTAGCACCGGCGTTGCCACACTCGCTGGCTCAACTGGGTTGTGTCCGCCTACATCGACCAAAGAACCGCCCACCAACGCCACATCCGCCAATGCATACCATGTCATCAGCTCGCTCATGCTATCTGCCAAATAGACTTGCGTGTCCGCATTGATTACTTCTTCGTTACTGCGCCGTGCCATTATCAACGTGCTGTTTTGGATAAGTGTCGCTACTTCATCGAAGCGTTCAGGATGTCTGGGCACGATAATCAATAGCGTATCTGCCAGCGCTGGGTTGGACAATAGCTGCTGCTGTAATGACAGAGCGATGCTTTCTTCACCGCTATGGGTGCTGGCCGCGACCCAAATAGGACGATCAGCTATGCCCAACTCGACGGCAATACCGCTCTTTTGCTTTTGTATAGTGGCACGCTCATGTTCTTTCTTAGCAGCGCTGCTATCAATCGCTTGTACATCATCAGTTTTGCTATCAATCGTTTCATTATTAAGCATTGGTCTATTAATGACCCACTTGAGTGAGCCCGCCACCCGAATTTGCGCACTATGAGCACCCAGCTGGCGAAAGCGTTTGGCAGACTCATTGTCTTGCGCAATAATTAACGTCAGATTTTTCATCATACTGGCGCTGACAGCAGCGATTTTTTGATAGCTTGTAAATGAACTGGCTGATAGACGACCATTGACTAAGATGCTCGGAATACAATGCTCGGATAGCTTGGCTAAAATATTCGCCCACAGTTCGGTCTCTACAAATAAGGCCGCGACTGGCTGCACATGCGCTAAAAACGTCTCAATAACAGCAGGGCTATCTACAGGTACATAGCTATGGCTAAGCCGACCTTGAGCAATGTCAGCAGCGAAACGGCTGGCACCGCGGGCAAAACCTGTCTGCGTGGTATTGGTCAGCCAAATCTGATAACCCTGCGCCAACAGCATGTCAAGCAACGGCGCTACTGTATTGGTTTCACCTAAAGACACCGCGTGGCACCAGATAACGTTATTATCCATCTCAGCTTTATGGTGCATTTCAGCTTTGATATCCGCTGTTGGCGCTGCAGGATAGTGCTTGCCAAAACGCTGCGCCACTTCTTGCTGATAGTTATCGCGCTTGTGTGAGCGTCGCCAGACTTGCAGACGATATAGCGGCTTGAGTAAGCCAATGATACATTGATAATAAAAGGGTGGTTGATACACAGCTCGACTGGATAACGCGTTAGATGGAGACGCGGTAGTAGAGGGCTTGGATGGCGTAGGAGAAGATGGCATAGAACAGCCCAGATTAGTAATGAATCAGATAATACCATTCTCAAAAAACTGATGGTAAAAAACGCGACAATTCTACCTGAATTTTCTGCTTAATAATAAGCTTTTACGCAGTATGAGCTAACAAAAATCGTTTAGACAATAATTAATATTAGCACTGCCATTATTGTGACTATCGCCAGCAACAGCTGATAGCGCTTGATACTGTGTTGCTCTTGCTTTTGTGTCGTTATCAACGCTTGCGCTTGCTGCCACTGCGCCACCAAACTGGCTGCTTCCACGTGACCGTTTTGGGCAGCTTGCTCTAGCCAATACTTACCATTATTGATATCTTGCACTATACCAACCCCTTGGTAATACATCCTACTGAGTAAGCGCTGCGCTCGGCTGTCGTCTTTGCTGGCGGCCTGCTTAACCCATTCAACACCTGCCTCTGTGCCAGTGATTTTATCCGTAGCTAACCCTTCACCGAGTAGCTCATACATCGCTAGACGTAGCATAGCAGCGGTATTATCAGCATGCGCGGCTTCTCGTAGTTTTAACAACGCTTGCTCTTTTGCTGCCAAATGACGCTCTGAAAAACTAACTTGTGCACGTGGTTTGCTTTGCTTGGCAATGTGCTGTTCAAACTGCTCTAGCACTTTACAAGCTTGCTGGTATTCAGCATTACCAGCAGTTTGTGGCTGTTCAATCTCATCTAATTCTATCAATAACTGGCTAAAAATTTCTGGGGTTGGCGAAGGTTTGACAGGGACTGACGGCGAGCGATCTGACTTGGTTTGCGTTAATGCCGGTTCCAATTTAGACAGCTCAGGCTTTATCTCACCTTGTTGTTCATTCGATAAGTCTTTATTGCTTAGTCGATCCAATATTTGTGGAGCAGTAGCTTCATTCAAAGCATTTTTATTCAAATCAGCTCTATTTAAAGCATCTGCTGATGTAGCCGTTATATTCTGCTTTACTAAAGAGTGTTCACTAGTAGCGACTGTCTGAGAACTACTCTTCATGCGAATCGGGCTTAAACCTGCTTTTAAATTTGTATTGGGATTCGAAGCTGTATGGGACGTAATATCAGCTTTATTATTCTGATGGCTCGTTGCAGACGTGTGATTATTGCCAGCGCTTGGCAATCTGGCACTGACCGCTTGATACAAGCCACTAGCAACTTGCCCGCCTTGTACAGCGACAAACGGCCGGTCAATATGACCGAACAAACGCAACCCTACTGGTTCTAGGGCAAAAAATATCGGTGAGTTGACACTGTCATTAATATTGGCATTGTTATTGTCGCCATACAGTACTGCCATATGCTGATAAAAGTCATCGGCGCTCAGTGACCATGTTGGATAGCGTTTGCGCAGCTCGAACTGACCATACCAATGCGCTGTGGTTTGCCAGTGCCGTGCCAATACTTGGCCTGCATAAAACGCTAAAAACATCATGAAATTGCGATAACGTTCATCCGTTAGCAGCGTCTCTTCATCCCAATGACCCGCTTTAATCAAATCGCGACGTATCTGCGACAGCAAGGTGTCTATCCGTTGCAAGCTTGCCAGCGACTCATCCAAAACGCAATCACGTAGCTGAGTTTCGTAGGCAATGCCGCCTGCGACCGGACGATTCGCTAAGAAATCTTGCCAATAGCCTGCGGCGATATAATCAAGTGGCGTTAAAGGCGATGCAGACATAAGGCAAGCGTGTCCTTTTACAGTTCAATAGGTCATGAATAGGATGACATCGTTATGATGGCGACAGTAATGCAATGTGTAGATAGTTTACCTTAACCTAAAAGTTAAGGCGCTACAATAAAGGACTAAACAAGCGTACCACATTATCGAACAAACGCTCATAACCTGCACGCTGCTGCCATTCGGCTAAAGTCAAAAAATGACAGCTTTGCAGATAAGTCTCTTGGCAGTCAGTGATTTGAGCGACCATTTCTGGGGTATAAATCGCCAAGCTGACTTCCATATTGAGATAAAAGCTGCGCATATCGATATTTACCGTACCGAACAAACAGTAATCATCATCGATGACCACAGTTTTAGCATGCAGCAGCCCGCCTTTAAATAGCGCAATGGTCACACCTGCCTCTAGTAACTCCTCATAATACGCTTGGGATGCATGCTGTACTAAAAACGAATCAACCTTTTCGGGAACGATAATCGTCACCTCTACCCCGCGCTTAGCCGCGATCGTCAGCGCACTTGATAGCGCCTCATCAGGCACAAAGTACGGCGTGGTAATACAAATACGTTTGTTGGCGCGATGAATAACCGTCACCAATGTATTGTAAATAACATGCGCCGTCACCTGTGGTGCAGAAGGTATCAACTGCGCGACCACGCCTTCTATTATAGGCATCTGAGGTATGACTATCGACGTTGAGCCCGTATGTAGCGGCTCATCAGCGGCGATACTATCACCTAAGAACTTCACCCGGCTATTGATGTCATTGATGGTCGGATCCATCACATATAGTTTACGGGTATAGTTATTTATCCGCTGGTTTAGCTCGTCTAGATTGTTTTTGTTTTCAGCACCGATATCGGTAACCACCACCTTGGCCATCGCCGTCGCTATACTAATGGTACGATGGCTAACGCTACGTATCGCCACATCGATCCACTGTCCGACGTTTTTGTTTTGTTTAAAAAACTTAGGATCGACTAAATTAAAGCTGCCGGTATAACCAATGTATTCATCAATGACCACCATCTTGCGGTGGTTACGCAGATCTGAACGTTTAAATAAGGTCTTGAACAAGCCTACTGGTAGCGACTGATGGACAAAGGCACCCGCGCGCTCTAACATTCGGTGCTCATTGCTGTTAAAAAAGCTGAAACTGCCAACACTATCCGCCAATATATGACACTCGACCCCGCGCTGTACGGCAGCGACCAATGCCTCTATCACCTCTACCACCTGCCCCTTCGGATAGATAATATAAAACTCCATCAAGATGATGCTCTTTGCTGACTCAATATCATCGATCAAACGCTTAAAAATAGCGTTGGGCGCGGTTAATAGCTGCATCTGATGATCGGAGAACACCCCAAAGCCTGTCCAGCGCGTCCCTATTTGGCTGACACCGCGATAGTTGTCGGGCAACAAATCTTGCCCCTTGTCAAAGACCAAATGCTCCCGCTTTGCCATATCATTCATCAGCAGGCTGGCTTGATCCACGCGTTCACGATAGCGGCGTCCGATCATTGGCTCACCCAGCAATATATAGGCAATAAATCCTACCACAGGCAAGGTATAAAGCACGGCAACCCAAGCAATCGATACACCAATATTGCGCTGTACCGATACAATCCGTAGCGTCATTAATATCATGAGCACGACATGTAATATCAGTCCCAATTCTGCAAAGTCGCCAAAAGACCATGTCGTAAAGTACTTTTCAATAGCAAAAGTGTCTATGCCCGCCTCCATCAACCAATCAATTAATACCAATCAAATAATTCAATACATGCACGTGCCACAAAGCATTATCAGTATAATAGCTTTTAGCACACACACAATAGGTAACTGTGTAGCCACTATATGGGCTAAACAAGCGCTACAATGACGACCATAAAACTAGGATAATCATCAATTTATAAAATACTTAAAATAATATTTGACAGGCAGGTGTAAATCTATATAATACACACCCACAGCAAGGGGCTTTAATTAAGTTCTATGTTGTTGAAAGTTTTTATGATTCTAGAGCGTGACACCTTTAGATAGTAGAACTTTTAAGAAATCCTATTTAAAGGATTTCTCTTGCGAAGCTAAAATTGCAGTGCAATTTTTATACGCTTCTCAGGGTGATTAGCTCAGTTGGTAGAGCGTCTGCCTTACACGCAGAATGTCGGCGGTTCGAATCCGTCATCACCCACCACTCTTTTTAGCGAGTGTCTCTGTAATAAGAGAAGATGCTAAAAACGACCTAAGCAGCGGTAGTTCAGTTGGTTAGAATACCGGCCTGTCACGCCGGGGGTCGCGGGTTCGAGTCCCGTCCGCTGCGCCATATTTAAAACGAATTCGGATGTTAAATCTGAGCAAGTTTCGCCTCAAACATAACTTTGTTTGAGGTTTTTTTGTGTCTGAATTTCCACTTAAACCTTTTCTTTATAAGGGTTGGATGCTTTCTCTCTTTTCACCTTTACCAAAAAATCTACTCTTCAAAAATGCATGAATGATAAGTTTTTGCACATGCACTCTATCTTGTGGAAGTCGGTGACCAATTTCTCAGGGACCAAACGGTGACCATTTTGTGACCATGATGGTTAAAGTTTGGTGGTAGTGACCCTTAATTTAGCAAATCTATGTATGAAGAGGTTTAGTGAAAAATCCATAACTTCGTGATAAAACCCTTCTAAAAACCAGTTTCAAAATAATAAAAATCCCCGCTACTAGACAGGGATTTTTACTCAAACACTATCTTCAATACCTACGCCCTATCATCAATCGTTCACTGGTTTGTTCGGCTGATAATTAGAGTGTGACGGTTTTGCAAACGCCAGTTTGACCACCTGCAATGCCACACAAATAGCACCAATGATAAAGATGACATCGGCAAAGGTACGGACCCAACGTAACGTTTGTAACAAGTCTTGTTGTAAGAAGCCCTCACTACGCGCGTACCATAAACCTTCGGTCATGGAAGCATGCGCTTGGAAGATACCGATGGGTAGCAAGCTGGTCGCAATCATCAATACCAAGCCTATATTTAATGCCCAAAAGCCAGTTTTGATGAGCTTTTCACTAAAAATATAGTCTGGACGAATATATCGCATTACCAGTAATACAAAACCAATCGCTAAAAATCCATATACCCCGAACAGTGCAGCATGTGAATGCACGGCAGTGGTATTTAATCCTTGTAGGTAGAATAATGATACCGGTGGATTAATCATAAAGCCAAACACCCCAGCCCCTAACATATTCCAGAAGGCGACCGCGACGAAGCACATGATAGGCCATTTTAATTTATTCATCCATGGCGCTTGACGCTGCATAGACCAATGCTCATAGCCTTCATAACCTAAGACCACTAATGGCACCACTTCTAACGCACTGAATGATGCACCGATTGCCATCACCGGTGTGGTCGTGCCGGAATAATACAAATGATGGAATGTGCCTGGTACACCGCCAAGCAGGAATAGCGCGGCAGAGGCAATAGAGCTGGCTGTGGCGATTTTCTTATTCACCAAGCCCAAGTTATAAAAAATAAAAGCAAGCGAGACCGTAGCGAATACTTCAAAGAAACCCTCTACCCATAAATGCACAACCCACCAGCGCCAGTATTCCATGATGGTTAAATGGGTGCGCTCACCATAGAACAAGCCTGCACCATAAAATAAGCCAACACAAACGACGGAGGCAAAGAAGATAGCGAGTAAGTTTTTATCACCTTGTTCTTTAAAGGCAGGTAAACAACCACGGGTCATTAATAACAGCCAAAACAGTACGGCAACCCATTTTAAAATCTGCCAAAATCTGCCTAGGTCAATATACTCATAGCCTTGATGTCCAAACCAAAAGTTATATTTTGCGGGTAATATATCCGCTAAAGCAAAATACTGACCGGCGAAAGATCCCACTACCACGATAATTAATGAAAACCATAATATATCGACGCCTAGTTTTTGATATTTAGGATCTTTACCACCATTGATAAGCGGTGTCAAAAATAGCCCTGCCATCAAAAATGCAGTGGCAATCCAAAATAAGGCCGACTGAATATGCCAAGTACGCACTAGCGCATAGGGGAAAAAGTCTGCAACCGGAATACCATAAAACTCTTGACCTTCGACCGTATAATGTGCGACAAAACCGCCGATAAACACCTGAAATACAAACAGTGCCACCACTAAAAAGCCGTATTTTGCTAGCGCCTTTTGAGAAGGGGTTAAAGCAACTTTGGTTAATGGGTCAACGTCTGGCGTTATCTGCTTGACGTCTTCTTCTTGACGTAAGAAAGACCATCCCCAAATTAAAAACCCTACCCCAGCGATTAAAAAGACAATACTGGCGATAGACCACATAATATTTTCTGACGTCGGTACGTTATCGATAAGCGGCTCATGCGGCCAGTTATTCGTATAGGTAGCATCAGTGCCGGGACGTTCAGCAGAAGCAATCCATGCTGTCCAAAAGAAAAAATTGGTCAGTTTTTGTCTATCAGCAGCATCCGTTATGGTGTTGTTCTTCATCGCAAAGTTCTCTCGAGACTCTTGCAATGCAGGGTCATCACCATACAAGCTCATATAATAAGGCGCTATCTGATTGATAGCGGCAATCCGCGTGTCTGATAGCACGACTTGCTCGCTATCATTGACCACGCTACCACGATATTCTTTTTTCAGCTGCGCGTTCAATACCGCTTTTTGATCATCAGATGCGTCAGAAAAATTACTGCCATATAGCTCTTGTGATCTGATATCCAACCACGCTACCAGCTCTCTATGCAGCCAGTCCGCGGTCCAATCTGGCGCTTGATAAGCACCATGGCCCAATACCGAACCAAGCTGCTGACCGCCTGTGCGCTGCCATGCAGACTGACCATCTAAGATATCCTCTTCTGTTAATAAAACCTGACCAGTAGTATCGACATACTGATCTGGTATTGGTGGTGCTGTGCGATAGATTTCAACACCGCCCCACCCTAAAAATATAAATGTCACGATTAGCACGGCCAGTAAACCGAACCAATACTTCTTGTACTCACCCATGTCTCGCTCCTCCTTGCAAATAGGTCATAACCCTTAAAAATATATTAATAATGAATGTTTAAGGGTGTTTTAAGGCATCACTTATTTAAAATATAGTTGAATCACTATAAAAAAATACAGTGCTGCTGGGATGAATTTTGCGCAGCCTCTGTCAGCGCAGACACAGCACGCAAGTAAAATTTATACCAGTAGCACTGGTAATATTAGCGTATCGATTTTATGTCGAATTGACTATATGATTCCTATACTGCTAATAAGTCATGCGGTTAAATAGCTAACACCTAAGGTTATTTCAATAATCAGCAACACTGCTGTCTCAGTAATCGCAGTCCACCAAAGCCTTAAAAATAAATTATAACATTCATTTTAAATGAATGTTATAATTTATCTCAACAACATTTGATTTAATTTTAAAAACTATTCAAGCTGATCGTATAATTGTTGAAACAAGTCAATGCTACATCTGCTAATGCTAAGCTTAATGATTATTAAAATTTGATAAAAATCACTTTGTTTACTCAATCAAGGAGTTCTCATGAACCATATAATCATCCCCAGTCATTGGAAAGTAAAACGCTCTACCCATTTCTTTACCAAGGATAAAGTACCCAAAGCCCTACTCACTCACCACAATACTGCGGAGGGCGTGTATGGTCAGATTTGTGTCATGCAAGGAGAGGTCACTTTTTACGGATTTGCCAATGAAGCAGCCACCGAACCAGAGCAAACCATCGTCATTAAAGCGGGACAGTTTGCAGTTAGTCCGCCACAGTATTGGCATCGAGTAGAGCTGAGTGAAGATGCTCAGTTTAATATTAATTTTTGGACAGAGGGCGATACGGCTAATAAGTCACTGTTTAACGCCTCTAAGATTCACAGCAAACCTATCGAAGCCTTGTTTGATAAGCCAAATGAATAAAATTGGTCTGATACCTATTTTTCTAGAAATTGAAGATAAGACAGTGTTTTTACTTAATGCCTATTCTCTATGGATTGAAACGGTCTCTATGGATTAAAACGGGCAACTTGGGCTAGGACGTGTCATCAATGAGCCGACCTATCTATCAAAATTATATATTTAGTGCTCTAAAAACAGCTATTCTGATAGCTAAATATTGTATGGTATTAATATTCAATAATTACTATCATGGGATAGCTTCCAAGCTCATAATTTCTCTACCCATAAAGCGAATAACACATGGACTATAACCACATACCCAGACAATCATTAGGCTTCTTCCCCACCCCTTTGATAGAGCTCACCAGATTGAGTGACAAACTCGGCGGCCCTACTATCTTTATGAAACGAGATGACAATACAGGATTGGCATTGGGTGGCAACAAAACCCGTAAGCTTGAATTTATAATGGGTGACGCCCTTGCTCAGGGTGCTGATTGCGTGATTACGGCAGGCGCTGCACAATCTAATCATTGTCGCCAAACTGCTGCTGCCGTTGCAAGCTTGGGACTTGACTGCCATTTAGTATTAGGTGGAGAAGAACCTGAGCAAGCAAGTGGCAATTTATTATTGGATAAGATTTTCGGGTGTCATATTCATTGGGCAGGCGCTCATCGCAAAGGGGAAGACATTCCTAAAATCGTCGAACAGTTAAAAACACAAGGCAAAAAACCCTACGTCATCCCTTATGGTGGTTCCAATGAATTGGGTGCTTTGGCCTTTGTAGAAGCCTTTAAAGAGTTAGAGTCGCAACGTACCAGCATGGACGTCTCATTTACTCATATTGTTTTTGCCTCTAGCTCTGGTGCGACACAAGCCGGCTTGATGCTTGGCAAGAAAATGCTCAACTCGCCTGCGCAAATCGTGGGTATCAATATCGATAAAGGCGAAACAGACAAAGTGCCATTTGATCAGTATACCGTCGCGCTTGCCAATAGCACCGCTGCCCTTATCGCAGCCGACCATCAATTTTCAGAGAGCGATTTAATACTTAACTCTGATTATGTAGGCGGCGGTTATGGCGTGGTTGGTGCTTTGGAAAACGAAGCCATTGAGATGACTGCGCAAACAGAGGGAATCTTGTTAGATCCTGTTTATACGGGTCGTGCGATGGGCGGGTTAATAGATATGATTCGCACAGGTAAAATTAAGCAAACGGATCGTGTGTTATTTTGGCATACGGGCGGTGCTCCCGCTTTGTTCGCTTACTCAAGTGCGTTAGAGATTACTCAAAAACGCTAGAAAATATCGTCAGCAAGTGGATAATGATAGCTCAATTCTTCTCAAGTCCAGTTTATACGCTCATAAAAACCAGATATAGTCAGTACCCTATAAATCAGATATGGTCTCAGGCTCGTTTAGTCTACTATTTGTAGTGCTTTCACCCGCCTTCCTTGTATCCAAATTATATTTAACCGACTATGGTTAACGCGCGTTCAGTGAACTGGAGTCATTATCAGTTAGTAGAATAAAAGGATTTAATATGCGACTGTCATCATTCATGCAAAAAATGCACAAACGCAACCCTAAACTTGGCAAAGTTGCCTCGCTTGCAACGGCCACAGGGGTACTTGCTGGTAACAGCCTAATCGTTGCACTACCGGTATGGCTAATGGGTGCTACTAAAGTCGTGACCGGTGCCGCGATCGCTGATGACACGATGATCAAAGTGACTAACTATTGGATAAATAGTAATAACGCCTTAATCGATAATATCTTGCCGGAGAAAGACTGGCGCATCAGCCTACCTGACGACGTCAATACCCAAGGCAAGTATCTACTGATGAGCAACCATCAGTCATGGGTAGATACCAGTATCGTGCAATACATTAGTGAAAACCGCTTGCCATTAACGCGCTTTTTTACCAAGTTTGAGCTGATATACATTCCTGTTATCGGCCAAGCGTTTTATTTTTTAGACTTTCCTATGATGCGTCGCCATTCTAAAGAGGCAATTGCTAAAAACCCAGCTTTACAAGGCAAAGATATCGAAGAAGCCAAACGCGCATGCGCCCTACTCAAAGACAAACCTTTTACCTTATTGAACTATTTAGAAGGCACGCGCTTTACCCAAGACAAGCATGACAAACAGCAGTCACCTTACAAGTATCTCCTCAAGCCACGTGCGGGCGGTTTATCATTAGCAATTAATGCGTTGGGTAAAGAGATGGATGGCATCTTGGATATGACCATCGTATATCCTGATGGGGTGCCGACTTACAGTGATCTGTGGAAAGGCAATATCAAACGCTTAGGTGTCGACGTACGACATGTCGAGATACCTGATGCGCTCTTTGATGCGGTCAAAAATGGCGGTTATGAGAATGATGAGGCCATCAAGGCGCAGATGTTTGCTTGGATAGAAGAGATGTGGCAGCAAAAAGACAAGCGCATTAGCGCTATGCTGGCTGAATTTGAAGCAACTCCTGCTAGTGGAAGTGCTGAATAAAAAACGTAAATAATCCACCCTATCATTCTTAGTATTCAATAAAGAAGCCCGCTAAAATTAATTTAGCGGGCTTTGCTACTTTATCATTAACGCGTTGATACTCACAATCACGCTTAAGCAGGTTGTCCAAACTTGCCATTGTGAAAGTCATTGACCGCCTGATGTAGCTCGGCTTCAGTATTCATCACAAACGGCCCCATGCGAGCGACTGGCTCGTTAAGCGGCTGGCCTGCGATTAACAAAAACCGCGCGCCATCATTAGCGCTATCCACAGTAACAGTATCACCTTTGGTTAATACAGCAAGGTTTTTGGCACGTACCGTATTATTTTTGCTGACATTTCCTTCAGCATCTCGTACTTGTAACTCACCCTCTACCACGTAGATAAAGGCATTGTGCTCGCTTGCCAAAGCCTGCTCAAAGCTGGTATTAGCCGGTAAGGTAACATCCAAGTACGTCGGATAAGTATAGTTATTGATAACAGGTCCAACCGTACCTTCGCTAGTCTCACCAGCGATGACGCGAATTTCGGTGCCATTGTCGCGGCACTCAAGTGGCGTCGACTCTGGTGGAAACTCTTGATAATTCGGCTCACTCATTTTAGCGCTGGCAGGCAAGTTGACCCATAGCTGAAAGCCTTTTAACAAGCCCTCTTCTTGTTCTGGCATCTCTGAATGCAAGATGCCACGCCCAGCGCTCATCCACTGCACACCGCCCGGCTCGATGACACCTTCATTACCTGCATTGTCTTTATGACGCATACGACCATTGAGCAGATAGGTCACGGTCTCAAAGCCGCGATGCGGATGGGTAGGAAAGCCTGCCACATAATCATCAGCATCATCGCTCTCAAAGCAATCTAACATCAAAAACGGATCCAACGTATCCAGATGCGGCGTGCCAATAATACGCGTGAGCTTCACGCCAGCGCCATCAGAGGTTGGCATGCCAGGTAGTTGATGCATCACGGTACGGTGTTGTAGTGGGGTAAGATTATCATTGATTTTATTTGTAGTAGTCATAATCATCTTCCTATGTTTTTGCTCGGTTGTCTTTATTCGATAACACTATTATAGGTGTTGACGACCCGCAAATAAACAGGGGTAAACGCAAATTATAGTTCTTATTTTTAGAACAATACTTGTCGTTTGGAGCAGTTTCTCAAAATTATTAGGCCTTTTTAAAATAGAGCCAATGCAAAGACGACTCTATAGTCAATTTTACATAAAATCGATAAGCTGATATTACCAGTGCTATTGGTTTTATAGTAATTCAATTATATTTATATAATACTAGGGCGTGTCCTCATTTGAAAAGTAGAGATAAAAATGAAATAACAACCTGCCTTGATGCTTGTGTATGCTGATAGTAACAGCATCATGATTTTTAGAATGACAGTATTAAAAATAAAAGCTTTTGAAATAAAAGCTTTTATTTCAAAAGTATTTTACCTAATCGTTTGTAGACTTATGAAGGGGTCCAATTATGAAACGTGCCAATCAATTACAGCCATTATCTCGCCAGCATCACCTTGGTCTCAACTTGTCTCGTCATGCGAAAGAATGCGCTGACACGACTGACGAGATTGCCAAGCACTGGCATAATCTCACCGCTTATATCGACGATATGCAATATCATTTTCAGATTGAAGACAATTTAATTGCCAACGCCCTAGAGCCTTATCGAGCATCTCAACCTGAAGTAGCATCGGTATTAGAGACGCTTACTGGTCAGCATAAACGCTTGCAGACCCTGATAGATACGGGACAAAAAACAGCGAGTCAGTCTATAACGACAGAACAAGTTAGAGAGCTTGGCACGTTACTATACGACCATATTCGTTTTGAGGAGCGCGAACTATATCCTGTCGTAGAAAAGTATCTAACAGAGGATGAGCTAGATGCTGTTTATCAAACAAGCCCAGACAGTATTAAGCGCTCAGATGAGAATCGCTAGAAATTATAGTGTTTCAAAAATGCTGTTTGCGTCGCTTCTATCGACGTTAATCGAGCATCAGCGTTGATTTAGCTTATTGACAGTGGCAATCAAGGCGACCATGATCACACCAATGATAATAAGAATGCCGGACATCATATGTGCAGCTTCATAATTCAGTGCCTCGACTTGCTCATAGATAGCAATCGAGACGACTTTGGTCTCACCGGAGATACTGCCACCTATCATCAATACCACGCCGAACTCGCCAATGGTATGGGCAAAGCTAATTAAGCTGCCAAGAATGATACCAACGCGCGCTTGTGGCAATGCCACTTTCGTAAATCGCCTGAGACGACTGGTTTCTAATAAATGTGCCACTTCGATGACGCTTGGTGGAATGCGTAAAAACTGAGCGTAGACAGGCTGAATATAAAAGGGCAACGAGTAAATAATAGAGCCGATGACAAGCCCTTCAAAGGTAAAGATGAATGGGCTGATGTTATGCTCAGCGAGCCATCTACCGATACCGACGTTGGGGCTTAATAGCAGTAATAAATAAAAGCCAATCACGGTAGGCGGTAATACCAACGGCAACGCGATAACGCCCATTAGTAAGACTTTAAAACGGCTAAGTACGCGGCCACGGCTGGGTTTGGCGAGCCAATAAGCAATAGGCGTGGCAAACAGTAATAAGCACAAGGTAGTCACACTAGCGAGCTTAATGCTCACCCACAATGGACTGAGCATGTCTGCCATAAGAGATTGGGCTATCATAACGTCACTGCTCTTTCTTGGTCGTTGCTAGCCGTTACTGATCGTAACAAGTAATATAGTCAAAATATCCTAAAAACGTGACGGTATTGCTGATGTATCGATATTACTTTTCACTGGCCATATCATTTACAAAAATTAAAGTAGCAAGGAAAAATAGTACAAGTACTACACCTGATAGGTTAAGCGATTTTGACACAGCTAATCATATTTTTGGGTTTGATATAAGGATAATGCTTGGTTATTTAACCATTAAATAGCCGGCTTGCGAGAAATAGTGTTGTCCTGCTTTTGAGCGCAAATAATCAGTAAAATCTGCGGCGATGGGTGCGTCACTGATGACAATTCCATCTTGCAAAATTGCTGGATAAGAGGCTGGTGCTAACGTGATAAATCGTTCAGGTTTGGCCTTAATTGCTATAACTTGTGATTGTGCGACAAAACCATAATCCACACTGCCCGTATGCGCATATTGAAATGCTTGGCCAATATTTTCGGCCTGTATCAGGCGTTTTTGCTTATTTAGGCTATCGTATAAATTTTGCGATTTTAGATAGGTTTGTGCAGAGGCGCCATAAGGGGCAAGTTCGGGGTTAGCAATGGCTATTTTGCCGTTAGCATCATTTATAAGTAAGTCACTCAATGCTGCCGGATCAGATTTGTCCAACGACTTAGTCAGGCTATATAAGGCTAACTGACCTTGCGTATAAGTAAATGGTGTATAACTCTCATTATTTTTATCGTTGTCTACGACTCTTTCAGCCGCCAGTTTGGCAGGGAATTCTTGATTGGCAGATAAGAATATATCGTAAGGTGCGCCTGCTTTTATTTGCGCGTATAACTTGCCTGACGAGGCATAAGTCACATCAATATCCTGCGCCACTAAATTTTTATCTACTTTATAACCATCAACAATTTGAGGCAACACATCCGATAAATTGGCAGCAGCAGCAATACGTAGGGTTTGGGTTTGCTCAGGTGTCTGGCTAGCAGAATCCGTGTCAACCGTATTTTCTGCTGTGCAAGCGCTTAACGCTACTAGTAAAAACGCAGAGATAGGTGTCACCGCCATCAACTTAGCCATTACTAACCATCCTCGTTCTTAACCATTGTTACTAAGCCACTTGGAAACATCATTGTCGTAGTATTCTTGCTTCCAAACCGGAATATCTGCCTTAATTGTATCGAGTATCCAGCGGCAAGCATCAAAAGCGGGATAACGATGGGCAGAAACCACACCAACCCACACAGCGACATCGCCTATCTCTAAAGCACCGATACGATGAATGGCAATGGCATGAGTGATTTCAAAACGCTTTTTAGCTTCTTCGATAATTGCGCGACCTTGATTCAGCGCTAAGTCTTCATAACCATAATAGGTCAAGCGTTCAACACTAGTGGCATTATTATGATTACGCACTCTGCCTTCAAAGCAAACAAAAGCACCGCAGCTATCATCATCGAGGGTATTTTTTAGTCGACCTTCATCAATCGCTACGTCTAATAACGCAAAGCCATCACGCTCAGCGATTAGGTAGGCTTCATCGATACTACGCTTGATACTCATTGAGTGGCTGTGGACGTTATCTGTCATTTGATGTCTCTATTTGCTGTCTTTTTAATTAGGAAGCGATCTACTAAAATTTAACCACCCGCAACTGGGGTGATAAATACCACACTATCACCATCATAGATCTGGTCTGTCCATTTAGCAAAGTAATCATTTACCGCCACGCGTAGCTCTGCCTGCGGGCGACTAAAGCGATGCTTTTGACTGAGTTGTTCGTATAGCTCAGTCAATGAGGTCGACTGCTCAACGCTGACCGCTTCTTCTTGGCAGTTGGCTTCATCCGCTAAGCTGGCGAAATACAAGACGTTGATAGTCATCGTTGCTTCAGTGTTTGGTGCTACGTCAATATTACTCATAAAAACCTTCCATTCTGTGCAAACTATCGAGCGTTATACCTATAGTCAGTTAAAAGTAATATCGACACATCACGCACTGCTGATATCTATTTTTTTTGCTTGCTATGCCTGCGCAGACAGAGGCTTCAAAAAATTGATATCAGCAGTACCGTAGCGATTTTAGGATATTTTGACTATATATTACTGCTTATCTGGTAATGCTCATCGTTATAAAAAACTTCATTATTCTAAGTGTGATTTTAAGCATGACGATAGTCTGATTTTCCACCTGTTTTTGTCACCAAATGAATATTATCAATAACGATATCATGCGATAGCGCTTTGGTCATATCGTAGATGGTCAAACAAGCAATGCTAACGGCGGTTAAGGCTTCCATCTCGACCCCAGTTTTATGCGTGACTTTGACAGTGCCGCTGACGATAATGGCATTTAGGTCGTCATCATAAGCAAAGGCTAGACCAATCTTGTCTAGCGGCAATGGATGACACAGTGGAATCAAATCGTGGGTGCGCTTGGCGGCCATAATACCGGCGATATGCGCCGTCTGAGTAATGCTACCCTTTTTGGTCATACCATCAGCAGCTTTGATTTGCGCATAAATCTCGCTTGGGAAACGCACTTGTCCGACTGCATTGGCTTCTCGCGTCGTTGCCGTCTTGCCACTGACATCAACCATGGTAATATCGCCGTTGCCGTCTAGATGCGATAAGCTAGATTGTCTGCTTTCCTGATTATTGCTATTCATTGCTAATGTCTCTTGATAAGGTCTCTTGATAAAGTCTCTTGATAAAGTCTCTTGATAAAATTTTATAAATCGCTTAACACTGCGCAGGCACGTTGAAAATCTTCAGGGGTATTAAAGTTGGTCAGATGCTGCCAATTTTCTGTCAAAGGCACCGCTTGCGTAAGAGGCTTGATAAATGACATGACACGGCGTTGACCGCTATCAACATAAGCCTTCAGATCAGGCTCAACACTTAATTGATACAGCCCCAATAATGGATATAGATGGCTATCATCGGTTAGACAAACCACTTTTTTATCGGCCGCTTGACTAATCACTGGTTGTAATTTTTGCCACAAATCAGTTGCCGGTATTAAGCTATCGCAGCTAATAACGAGTAACCATGAGGAGCCGGATTTTTGGTTTGGCGTTGTATCAGTGAGCTTAGCTAATGTCTGCAGAGCTGATTCAATAGCAACCAAAGCCCCGCCATTATCGCTCTGTTTGTCATCTTTCATAGGAGTGTAATCAGTAATATGCATAATTGGAGATTGTATATTACTAACAGTTAAATCTAAATCAACCGTAAAACCGCGCTCATTGTCTGCAATCATAATCAGTATATTGAAATCAGCGGCATTTGAATCAGCCGCTGTTAGTTCAAGGGCATGACGCACATGATAGTCTAATAGCCGCTCACCTGTCGACAGAGTGAGCTCCGCTTTGGGCGTGCCCATACGCTTGGACGCACCACCCGCTAAGATGACTACGCCTCCCAAGCTATTTAGATGTGGTGCAGTATCAACCATCATTGAATATCAGTCATGGCTAGGATTTTGTGCCAAAAAGTGCGGCACAAAATTGCATGGACGAGTACGGCTATCGAACTGCTCTTTTAAGATATTTTCCCAGCCAGTACGACACGCGCCTGATGAGCCCGGTAAGCAAAATATACCGGTGCCATTTGCCATGCCAGCAACCGCTCGTGATTGTACCGTAGACATGCCAATTTCATCTTTTGAGATGAGACGAAACATTTCACCAAAGCCATCGATCGACTTATCAAACAGTACTTTTACCGCTTCTGGCATGCTATCTCTGATAAAAAATCCCGTACCGCCCGTCGTAATCACTGCATGAACCTTTGGATCTGCAATCCAACCACTGATCACCGCTCTTATCTGGTAGATATCATCAGAGATCAATTGACGGTCTGCTAAATGATGCCCTGCTTCGGTTAAGCTGTCTACCAAGTATTGTCCTGAGGTATCTTCTGCAAGTGTTCGACTGTCAGAGACGGTTAATACGGTAATATTAAGCGGTGTAAATGCTGTAGCGGGTTTGCTCATAGAGTTTCCTCGAGAAGGTGATGTTAATGTTTAAAAAAGCGTAACGTGCTTATTAATTTAACCGCCAATGATTGACAGGTTATGCATAATGCCGCTATTGGCATCATGCAAATGATGGTGCTCAGGTTTAATCGGCATAAAGCTATATAGATCATTGACTAAACCTTGCACATCGTTAGTCTGTAGATGCTGACGAATATCATAGTTGCCTTGATCGAATAAGCACAGATGCACTTTGCCTTGACTGCTCACCCGCAGGCGATTACAGGTATCACAGAAATGCGCCGCGTAAGGGGCAATCATACCAATGCGTCCCATATAATCAGGATGGCTGTACTCTACCGCTGGACCATCACTACTGCCGCGCTCATGTGGCTGCCAGCCATGCTCTAATAAATAATCGGTAATAATATCGGACTGGGCATGCTGAGCAAAAAACAGATCGCTATTGTCGCTGGTCTGCATGAATTCAATAAATCGATAAGTCACTTGTCTATCTTTGACATAATCAATGGCATCTATCAGATTTTCAAAGGCAGTTTCTGCCATCAACACACTATTAATTTTAAGCTTAATATCCGTGGTTTGCAGCAACGTATCCATGTCAGCAAGTAGTTGCGGTAAGCTATCAAAGCCTGTCATCTTATGGAAAGTAGCGGCATCAAAACTGTCCATGCTGATATTTAACTGGTCGAGCCCAGCTGCTTGCCAACTGGCTAAATGCTTACCCAGCTTATAACCATTACTGGTCATTGCCACCGTTTCAATGCCATCAGTTTGTTTGATGGTTTCAATAATCTCGACGACATCGCGACGGATAGAGGGCTCACCGCCAGTGATTCTAACTTTTTTGGTGCCGACTTGAGCAAAGCCGCGTATCAGTGTGGCAATCTCAGGAACACTAAGCTCATCATCAGGACGTTTGCCTTGATAGCCGTTCGGCAAACAGTATTCACAGCGAAAGTTACAGAAGTCGGTAATAGACAAACGCAGATAGGTAAGACGTCGAGCAAAACCATCAGTTAACGGTTGAGAGTGCTCAATATCTTGCTCGGTAGGTGCTGCTACAGACGGGGCTTGATAATTATCAAAAGCCGTAGCGGCTGTTAATGTAGACATACTAGGCGAATACAGTTGTGCATGGCCTATCTTAATGTTGTCATCACTCATATTTTCCTACCATCAGTAGTGCTTGTGGGCAGCATTACTTTATTATTCGTGTTTGGCCTACCATTGTATGATTTATTTTCAGTTTTTTTGTAGTCATCTTATAGAGATTTAGAAAACTGTCACTACGCATGTAGCCAAGGGAACGGCTGCACAATGACGCTATCACCTGATGCCACATTACCACTGTCTTTGTCCAAAACAACAAAGCAATTCGCTCGGCTAAGCTGTTTGATTCTATGTGATTGCTGACCTAAGAAGCACTCAACTTGATAACTGCCAGCGTCGTTTTGTGTGAGAACACCGCGCTGAAAGTCCTTACGACCAGCTGATTTTTTGATATCGTTTGTGAGCGTTGCTTTGACACTCAATTGCATGGGTCGCTCTGCTAAATCAGCGCCTGACATTTGCCACAATGCTGGTATCACAAACTGTAACGCCCCAACGACCGTCGATAATGGATTGCCCGGCAGACCAAAATATAACACGGGCTTAGCTATATCTTGGTTTAATTCACCAAACACAAACGGCTTACCCGGCTTCATCGCGACTTTATAGTGGTTAATTTGACCCAGCTGTTCAATCACGGTAGTCAAAAAATCATAATCACCAACCGAGACGCCAGCCGTTGATATCAGGACATCGCAGTCTTGCATCGCTTTATTGACAGCGGCAGTCGTCTGCTCTAGATTGTCAGGGATAATGCCGTAATCACGAATGGTCACTGGCAGATCAGCCAGCATGGTTTTGAGTGTAGGCGTATTAGAATTATATATTTGCGCCAAGCTTGTCAGCTCATTGCCAATAGCAACCAGCTCATCACCAGTTGCTAACAGGCCTACCGTCAATGGCTGAAACACCTTGATTTGGCTGACGCCCAAATTAGCCAATAAGCTAATATCAGCAGCATTAAGACGTTTACCTACCTTCAATACGGCCTCGCCCGATTCGATTTCTTCACCTTGTTTGCGAATATTGTTATCGATCTGAGCCGTTTGCGACAGCGTCACCGTGTAAGGTTTTGATTTATCGATTGTGTCTCTAATAGTGGCAAAGTTAGTATTCTCTTGCATGATGACCGTGTCACAGCTATCTGGAACGACGGCGCCAGTAAAGATACGTACACCTTGTTCCGCTGTTAACTCGCCAGTATAAGCACTGCCCGCTTGTGATTCGCCAATGATTTGAATGCTGCTGTCGTTTGATATATCGCTGCCATGAGCGATCGCATAACCATCCATCGCTGATAGATTCTGTCTTGGTATATCGAATGTTGCGGTGATATCTTGCGCCAGTATTTGATTACGACTGTCTAGCAGCTCACAGGTGTTGAGCACCCTTGTTGGCAATGGAAAGTCATTATTATTATAAGTATCTACGCGCAGCTTTATCGCTGTCTGTAACGCTTCCATCGTAATCATAGGGGAACACTCAGTTTGTCGGTTGTTATTAGTATTACATTATAGTGAGGCATTGCTAACAGTTTATCATCTGTAGCCCGTATTTTTTGCTATCAGCGTTAATTGCATCTCTTCTACTTGTTGTAGTCGATTTTATATATTTTCAATGCGAGTGTACTTAAGTTTTTGATAGCACCATACAAATAAGTTCATATAGCACCCTGCTCGTTAAACACTAACAGATAATCGATATTAGGGCATGTCCTCAATCTGAACGGAAGAGACTAAACAGGCTAAATACTACCAAATTGTATCAAATAGCTGGTCAATATCTCGATACTATAGTCAAGGAATTTTAGAATCGCTACAAGGCGACCGACCGCAGATAGTACACTGAGTACATCTAGGGCGGGCAACACCGTAGCGGTTTAAAAATGCTCTGACTATATCTGCGCTATTTTTCTTGTTTGGCTACCATTTATCTCATTTTTATCGCCATTTTTAAAATGATGACATGCCCGAATAGTGAGTACTTAATTTTAACTGCTTAATTTTCAATGCGAGCCTTTTAACTCAGTACCTTTTAAGTAAGCTGCTACCTGTAAATCAATGCCTTTAGATAGGGCATAAAAAAGCACCTTAATCTAGGTGCTTTTTTAGAGTCATCACTATAAAAAATTATGAACACAGTCGTCAAAAACGGTGGCGTTGATTATTACATAATAGCGCCAGCAACCAACTTCACCATGATGTCAATGAAGAAGCACTCCGCTGACTGATAAAACCATCTGGCGTTTGCCCGTTATCGGCTTGCCAACGCTGGAATGCTTTGCGCGTGTTGGTACCGATAATACCATCCGTGCCTTTGGTATCATAACCTGCACTGGTTAAGCGCTGCTGCAATCTGGTCACTTGAGAAGTCGATAATGGGTTTTCATAGCGCGGCCATGATTTTCGTAGACCACTTTGCCCAGCCAGTGCTTTACCCAGCAAGCTCACACCCAGCGCATAGCTCGATGAGTTGTTATAAACCTTGATCACATCAAAATTTGGGCTTAACAATAGCACTGGGCCATCTTTACCCGCTGGTAGCCATAGCTCCATTTGCGTATTGGCATCGAGATACACATCATCTATGGTATCAACGCCAAGCGCCGCCCATCTGGCTGCAGGTTGCTTGCTACCGACCACTGAATAATCAAATGAAGATGGAACCGTTACCTCATAAAAAGGCGCCAGACCGCGAACCCAGCCTGAGTTGCTGAGATAATTGGCCGTAGAGGCTAAGGCATCGCCTGTTGACCATGGGTTGCGGTGACCATTACCATCACCATCGACACCATGCTCTAACCAAGTACCTGGGATGAACTGCGTTTGTCCCATGCCGCCAGCCCAAGAGCCTTCTAACTGTGACCACGACACATCACCACGCTGCAATAGCGTCGCTAATGATAGTAACTGCGTTTCGGCGAACTCTTGGCGACGACCGTCATAAGCAAGGCTAGAGAGCGCGCTTGGTAAATCGCTATTGCCAGTCACCACGCCGTATGACGACTCCATGCCCCAAATCGCGGCGATGGTTTCTGCACTTACCCCATACTGCGATTCTAATTGTGACAAAAATGCCCGTTGCTCAGCAAACTTACGCTTACCCGTACTCACACGCCCATCTGATACCGCAGAATCAACATATTCCCACGGCATTTTTGAAAACTCTGGCTGTCCTGAGTCAAGCGAGATGACCTGCTGATTTAAGTAAGCAGAATCCATCAGACGTCGAATCGTTGAGGCATCATAGCCTGATGACAGCGCGCGCATGGAGAAGTCAGACTTCCAATCAGAAAAGCTGTTGTAGCTTGGTTTTGCCACTGGCTGCGGCTTGACGACCGGTGCCGGTGTTGGCTTTACTTGAATGGTTTGGGTCTGGGTAATCTGTACATTACCTTGACGCACAGGCTTGCTGGGTTTTTGCATCGCCTGTTGACTGGTACAACCGACCATTACTAAGGCAGGGAAAAGGGCAATGTACTGTTTTTTTAACATCATAAAAACTCTCAAGTATGGATAAGTAACTTAGCGATTAGCGGCAACAATTAGCAGCCGTTCATCAAATTTAACGTCTAAGCATTTAAAATCAAAGCATTTAACGTCCGAGTACAGCCCGTGGATCGATAGGATTGCCATTCAAGCGAACTTGAAATTCTAGACCGACTTGGTTGGTTTGACCACTGCTACCCATACTGGCAATACGTTGACCAAGTTGTACCTGCTCGCCTTCTTTAACCAGTAATTGACTATTGTGAGCGTAGGCGGTGATGTAATTATCGCTGTGGCGAATCATGATGAGGTTACCATACTCTGGTAGACCATTGCCCGAATACAATACAGTACCAGATTGGCTGGCAAGCACAGGATCACCTTCGTTACCAGCGAACCACATGCCCATGTTACCGGCTGCCGCATCAAAGTTGCGAACCACTTGGTTACGACTTGGATAATCATAGCCCGATGTCGCGTTGGCCGTTACTTCATATGCTGGCGTTGGCGTGCTGGTGACAGGAGGGGTATAAGTCGGCTGTGACGGAGCAGAAGTATTAGCACCATTATAAGTATTATAGCGATTGTTGCTAGCTGCCGTTACTGGCGCGCCTTCCCATAGCTTCAACCACTGACCGCTATAGATGGTATATTTACTATCCAAACCGTTCATCGCCCCAATTTGACGATAGCTCAAGCGATAGCGTTCAGCGATTTGACTGACCGTATCGCCACGCTGCACGCGATGATAGTTAGGAACGCCTTGCGCATTGGTAATAATCTTAGGTCCCACTTGGTTAGCTGATTGGTAAGTAGGCTTCGTCGCACAGCCTACTATCGTTAACGATGCTGCTGTCAACGTTCCTATCAATGCTACTGTTGCCAAGCGCGATCCAGCAATAAGCTTCTTCATACAAGATTTCCTATTCTTTATGTTACTCACAAACTCCTTGTGCTAATCACAAGCATTTTGCTAACTTTTATACCGTTTAGTATTTGGCAGCTAGGATTTGGCAGCACCAAATTATAGCATTAACGCCGACAACGTATTAAGGGTGTCAGCTGGCGTATGATGCAGGCGCACTGGAGATAGACTAATATAACCCGCTGCCACCGCTTGGTCATCCGTCATGTTCATGGCCGATGACTGAATATCTTCAGTTTCTAGTGACGATTCATGTTGCCGCTTACGTAGCGATAGCCAATAGGCATCTCTCCCGCGTGGATCTACCACATGATGTACAGGCCGTGCTATCTGACTATGTCCCAGACAGGTGATTTTTCGACCTTTAATATCATCAGCATCATTTACATCAGGGATATTAACGTTTAATACATGATAGGGCAAACTTTTGAATGCCTCTACTATAGATGTTTCGGTCAACAGTTTGACTATTTCATCGGCGGCCATTTGATAGCGGTGCGCTTGGTCTTGCTCGTCGCCTTTTATTCTCGCCCCTACCAGAGAAGTCGCAATCGCCGGTAAGCCAAAGAGTTGGGCGGTCAATGCCGCGCCAAAAGTACCCGAAAACAATACATCTTGTCCCAAGTTGGCCCCTGAATTGATACCGGTAATCACGCAGTCAAAGCGCGTGTCTTGATACAGCTCGTGTAACGCCAAATAAACACAATCCGCAGGCGAACCATTGACCGCGATAAACCCCGACGGCAACTGCTGAGTATACAACGGCTGAGAGATGCTCAAGGCGCTACTGCAGCCGCTCTGCTCATTGTTAGGTGCGACCACCTTCACCTCACCAACCTTTGATAAAGCTTGCGCCAGCGCTAACAATCCTGGCGCATGTACCCCATCATCATTACTAACTAAAAATTTCATTTGTGCTCAATATATTTAGGTTTGACCGTCTGTCTGCTTGTCTACTTTAGGGTGGTAAAATTGCTATAATTAGCCCAGTATTTGACTATTAATTGCTGAGCGCACTTCACCCCGATGCACCACTGGGAACGATTGTTATCACTCCGTTTTATGCTAACTGTGGTCATTATTAGATAGCACTTTAACCCTATAGTCGTGTCAGGTGCAACGATATTATGGGCGATTATACCTGAATCGCTAGCAGACACGAACCCACTCTTTGCGCAGAATTTGCCTGTTGCTTGACAGCATCCTTTATTTTTCACGGTAGTCAAACGGCAATATAGTCAGTCCCAAATAAAATGAGTATAAGTATTATAATGCGCCACTGGTATAAATTTTCCTTGCTTGCTGTGTCTAAGCTGACAGAGGCGACGAAAAATTCATCCCAGTAGTACTATGTTTATTTTATAGTGGCTCGACTAGATGCAATTAAAACTGGTCGGTAACACGTTACAATAGACAACAACGTACAACAATATAAACTTATACTTTTATGCTGACGTAACTTATAGGTTGATGCTACTGATATGTTGCTGCAAAATGCCTTTGGCTCACAATATATCTACACATAAATCAATATTTTATGTGACTTTTGTTTTTTTACCCATTAACATATGACCATTAAATAAAGATAAGCGAGTGTAATACTGAATGAATAATCAATCGATATTATCTATAGCTTCTGTGATAGCAAAGACCGTCTCAAAAATCGGTTTTGCAGGACTGATAACGTCTGTTGCCATGCTGTCTCAAGCGACCAATGCTGCACCCAATCCAGCAACCACTATCCCATTGGATATGTCTGGCATGAATATCACCAAGCACGAGATTGCCGTGATGCAAGTATTGTCTGAGATTTGCCCGCCGATGCTAAATGGTAAACAGAAACAGCGTTTTTATAAGTCTTATACGGTACAGCTGCATGAATTGATGCCATCGTTAGAAGACCCAAAAGCGGCGATTCAATATCTATCAACACAGCAAGACTATCGCCAGATATTACAAGGCATCCGTAGCTGGACCATGGGCTTCTCTAAACAAGAAAATAAAGCCTTGTGCGAAGATTTGGCGAACGCTGAATATTAATGGATAATTAATAGATGCTTTCGTTGTATGACAAAAGTAGAACTTTTGCTAAGTCTAGAAATATTACTCTGTACAATCCTTTCTATTATTCACTTGGACATTAACAGCAATAAATAATGATAAAAAAATATAGATATTGCTGCCTTTGCCTTATTGAGTTAAGCAAATAGAACGCTAGCGCGACGAGCTTTATAAGTGAGCTTATCGCGTCTAGGAAAAGCTTGCTGTCACCCCACTGCTCCATTGCAGTTGGTGCGGCAAGCTTTTTTGTGGCAAGTAAAAAAACATGCATAAATCTCAATATACCTAAAAGCCTTTTAAGTATTGCCTGCCTTTTTCAGTTGCGTCCTATTTTTTTTATTTATCGATTCCCCATCGGTTGGCATTTTGCTAAGATAAGGCGTTAATTTTATGTCCGTCGCTCAGGCCTCGTTTTCCTCACACATTGGCTCTTTTAAAACCTTATGTTTGAGACATAGGGTTTGAAATAACGTATGAGGTTTAGTACTAGCCATGATGCGATAGATACATTTGGTTCCATGATGCGGTGTAACAATCTATGACAGTAAAGCGTGTAAAAAAACAGCTGGTGCAGCTGGTCGTTGGTATGAGTATTTCTATGAGTGCGGTGATGGCGAGCGCTGCCATTCAGCCACCTGAGATGGAAAATACAGCCTATGTGCTAATGGACTACAATACTGGTGAAATATTGGCACAAAAAAATGCCAAACAAGCTCTCCCACCAGCGTCTTTGACGAAAATGATGACCAGTTACATCATTGAGCAGCGCTTAGCGTCAGGTGATCTTAAAGAAGACGAACAAGTATTGATGAGTCAAAATGCTTGGTGCCGTGGTAGTAGCAGTCAATCTTGTATGTATGTGCCAGTGAACCAAAAGGCCAGCGTTATTGATATGCTGCGCGGTATTATCATTCAATCAGGTAATGATGCCTCAAAAGCCATGGCGGAGCATATTGCTGGTAGCGAAGATTCATTTGCCATCCTAATGAATGAGCAAGCAGAAAAGCTGGGTATGGAGAATACCCACTTCGTCAACTCTACGGGTATGCCTGACGAAGGTCATGAAGCCTCGGCGTTGGATTTGGCCAAACTAGCCCGTGCTATTATCAAAAACAGCGGTGACTATTATGGTATTTATGCCGAAAAAGAGTTTACCTACAATGGTATTACCCAAGGTAACCGTAATGCCCTACTCGCCACTGACTCTACCGTTGATGGCCTAAAAACAGGTCATACTGATGCCGCTGGCTATTGCTTGGTTGCGTCAAGTAACCGTGAAGGCATGCGCCTAATCTCTGTCATCATGGGTACCGAAAGCCAGCAAGCGCGTGCCGATCAGTCACGTGAGCTACTCAACTGGGGCTTTGGCCACTTCACGACCGTAACCAAGGCACCGGCTGGCCAGTTCGTGAGCAAAATCCCTGTATGGTTCGGGGAAGCAGAGGAAGTAGAGCTGACTACAGGTGATAATCTGCAAATTCTAACCAGTAAAACGCAGAAGAACAAAATCACGACCGTAGTTGATATCCCTGAAAGCTTAGAAGCGCCTATCAAAAAAGGTCAAGAAGTTGGCAAAATGATGGCAGTCATCGATGGTAAGGCAGTCGCATCAGTGCCTATCATAGCGACCAATGATGTCGAGCAATCAGGCTTTATGAGTCGTATGTGGCAACATGCCGTACGCTGGGTACAAAACTTATTTTAAAGTAAGGCTATTTAGTCATCGCACAAATACTTTTTAAGAGCATGAGTGAATAAAAAAGACGCCTCCAATTTGGGCGTCTTTTTTTGTTTCTATACTGAGTTATAGCTATACTAATTGATACTTATATCTATTGCTTTTAAAGCAATTAAGCTCAAAGTGAATACTTTTGAAGTAAGCCACTTTTGAGATAAGCTATGCCCATATTAGCCAACTTTTCAGCAGATTACTTAAGGCTTTATCTTCATAAGCTGCGCTATAACAGTAATCGATACCAGCCGCTTTTAAGCCATGCTCAAAGCTGTCTAAGTATTGCGCTTGATGCGGCGCGTACCAGTAGACCAATAGCGCGCGGTTCTCACTCTCGTAGCTTTCAAACTGGCGAATACGCTTGGCGATAACTTCAGCGATGCCTGCGGACACATCTTCTGCAAACATCACCATATCGACTTTCTTCGTATGCAGTGCTTCGATCACAAGATGTTCATGCTGGTGACAGATGACTGTCGCCCCTAAACGCTCAAGCTCATCTACCAAAACTCCCGTTTCATGATCATAGTAGTAAACCACGTCCAATCCAGCCAATAGTTTTTGCTGACGAACGTGGGTTTTTTTGGGTAGAGGAATGGTGAGTATAAACTGCGTACCGACGCCTAGAGCGCTTTCAACTTCGATAGTTGCACTCATCAGCTGAGCGATTTGTTTGACCACCGGCAAGCCGATACCTGTCCCTTCGTACTGCCGAGTTTGTGAGGAATCTATCTGAAAAAATGGATTAAAAATATCATCGATATAATCGCTATCGATACCAATCCCCGTATCTTTGATAGTAATTTGCCAGCGGTTACTATTGTCAAAATGGGTCAATTGCGAGCTGATACTCACTTGTCCCACTGGTGTAAACTTAATTGCATTGCTCAGGAGTATTGATAATATCTGTTTTATTTTGCTCGCATCGCCTTCGAGCGTATAGTCTATATGGTGAATATGACTGACTAACGCCAAGCCTTTTTGTTTAGCAGCACACTCAACATCCGCTAACAGATCAGCGATTAACTGTAAGGGGTTAAATTCACTAAAATGTAGGCTAACTTGACCCTTTTGTATTTGATTCAATTGAATGATTTGGTCAAGCGACAATACCAATTTTTCACTGCCATTACGGATGATATCAACCGCATCTTTTTGCTCATTGTTTAAGCGCTCATCATCTAATAGATGCAAACCGCCAACAATAGCATTCAACGAGGTTTTTAACTCGTGAGTGATCATACTTTGAAAGTTATGCAACTGCACATCTAGGGACAAGTCCTTATGATGTAGCTGCTGTTCAAAGACGGCAAGTGCCTCGTAGTCTTGTTTGGCCGCTTGCAGGCGATCAAACAAAGTTATAAAGGTCTGTTTGATTTGCACCAGTTCTTGAAACTCAAACTGCTGCGGGATCACTGGCAGCTGTTCAAGCTCTGGGTTCTTACTAACGATCTCACACACCTCGGTTAGCGCTGCGATGTCTTTGACAGGCCAGCTGAGCTTACGCAGAATGTATAGCGCCCAAATAATAGCGAGCATGGTAGTGATAAGCCATAACAACAGGTTGCTACGAAACCAATTGGCCCGCAACTTATCTACATCTAAAGTGATATTAATATAGCCAACCAAGGCACTATTATCGGTTAAGGCTTCAGGGGCTGCCAGCTCAAGCGTGTTGTCTGATAAAAGCGTGTTTGGTTGCTGAGTGGCGTTTATCGTTGCAGCACTATCGTCAACGATATCATCACTGATGACTGGATAATTAAAGCTGACCGTACTGGCAAACAAAGCGTTTTGCCAGTCATCGTTTGACTGATAGGCGGTGAACCTATCTATATCAGCAATAGGCTGCGGCGTTGAATAAAATAGGATGCTTTGGATATTTGGTTCTGCCGCCAACAGAATGCTGACTTGCTTGGCAACAGTGTCGGCACCATCTACTGTCGACGCACTGCTTGTCAGTAAGGCGGCCAATTGCTGAATATGACGATGCTTCTGTTGATAATGATGCACCAAACCGTAAATAAAAGACAATAAAATACCAGCCAATACAGCCAAAATGATGGCTTGCACGACCGAGCGCCAGATAAGCTTAGGAAGGGTTTGCAGCGGTTGGTTGTTCATGTCACTCAACTGAGTTAAGACGACTGTTTATTTATACTACAGGTATTTGTAAGATATGGTAAGAGCAACATGCACATACTGTGTTGCAGCCTTGTTATAACAAAGCTGCAGTGAGTCTATATTCATAAATAAAATTATAAACATTTAAAGGCAGGTAAAACCGTTGTTTTAACGCGGTTTTTTATCTTTTGTGGTGAACTTCTGCGTTCGATTACGCTCACGTTGACGTAACTGTTGCGCTTTTGCTTTGGTTGGCGTATCACTTTTATTAGCGTAAGGATTTTCGTTGAGCTTAAAGACCACATTAAGCGGCGTACCTTCGAGCTTAAACACCTGACGGAATTGGTTTTCTAGATAACGCTGATAGCTCTTAGGGAGCGAGCCAGTTTGGTTACCATGAATGACAATCACGGGTGGATTGTGACCACCGATATGCGCATAGCGTAACTTGATACGGCGACCAGCGACCGTCGGTGGTGGATTGGCAGTCACGGCATCTTGTAAAATCTGAGTCAAACGGTTGGTCGACACTTCAAACATAGAGGACTGATAAGCACGCAGGATAGATGGATATAAATTACCCACGCCAGTGCCATGTAATGCTGAGATTAGATGCACTTTTACATACGGAATAAAATTAAAGCGGCGATCCATCTCAATTTTGATATAGTCTCTTTGATCTTGAGTCAGACCGTCCCACTTATTGATTGCTACGACTAAAGCACGACCGGCATCAAGGGCGTAACCAATCATATGCAAATCTTGATCGACGATTCCTTCATGAGCATCAATGACAATAACCGTGACGTTAGAGTCTTCAATGGCTTGCAAGGTTTTGATAACTGAAAATTTCTCTACTTTTTCATCGATTTTACCACGGCGACGGACACCAGCCGTATCAATCAATACGTAGTCTTTACCATCGCGCTTATAAGGGATATAAATACTGTCACGCGTGGTGCCAGGCATATCGAACACCACAACGCGGTCTTCACCCAATAGACGGTTCACCAAGGTGGATTTTCCCACGTTTGGACGACCGATAATGGCAAGCTTTAAACCTCTCGGCTCTACCACTGCATCTTGTTCAGGCATATCAGCAGTCAGAATTTCGAGCAAGTTACCGATACCGCGACCATGGCTGGCTGCCATCGGATACGGCTCGCCCAACCCTAAAGCATAAAATTCTGCAGGGGCAGAGTCATGGACACCATCGACTTTGTTGGCAACCACATAGACCGGCTTGCCAAGGGTGTGCAAGAACTTACCGATTTCGGCATCAGCGCCAATCATCCCAGCCCGTGCATCAACCACAAACACAATGATATCCGCTTCGTGAATGGCAGTATGCGACTGTTCAGACATGTAGTCATCGATGTTGCCGCTGCCATCATCCGCTTCACCAATACCGCCCGTATCGACGACGATAAAGGCTTTGCCTTCATATACCGCATCGCCGTATTGACGGTCACGAGTCAATCCTGACAAATCAGCAACCAGTGCCTGCCGACTTTTAGTGAACTGATTAAATAAGGTAGATTTACCGACGTTTGGACGACCAATTAAGGCGACCACAGGCTTGATACTCATGGGTTACTCTCAGTGAAGGGCACAATGACGGACAAGACAGTTACTCGCTTAATAATACGAGTAAACATGCTGTGCTTGAACGTAAACTAAAATGAATGATAAATATAAAACGATATAGTCAATCCTCTATAAATTAGATACGGTGTCAGTCTCGTTTAGTCTACTATTTGTAGTACTTTCACTCGCCTTTCTTGTCTCTAAATTATATTAAACCGACTATAGCAATAAAAAGGTATTATTTACTATTTTGCAATAAATAGATGGTATGCCTAGAGACAGCATTATTTATGAATACTGTCTCCAGATACCATACATAGGCATTACCTACCGCTATTATATAGAGATAATGCCGACAGCGCATCGGTCGCATAGAGTACGCGAAACCCTGTCGTTAAACAAGCCATTTACACAAGGCATGAAACGCTGACAAAGCAGCGTTTATATCTCTTAGCATCGACATTAAACAGTACGCTTAGTCATAGGCTTAAAAAAACCATTGATAAAGCGCCTGTTCATCAAGTCTTAGCGAGCTAATTGCCAGATAGCAACTTGGCCTGAGGTACTTTGGGTCAGCAAGCGGCTACCTTGAGCTTGCAAGTTGGTAAGCGCGCCTTTGGTCTCTACACGGCTGACGATTTTTCCGCTAGCAGGGTCAAATAAATGCACAACCCCATCATAATCACCCACTGCAATATAGTTCCCAATCATGACAGGGTTGGTTAAGTGGCGATAAGCCAGCTCTTCACTTTCCCATAGCATCTCACCATTGCTACGATCATAAGCGACTACTTTTCCGTCTAAGCTGGTGGCAATGACTTGCTGATTGTTTACCGCTAGCGCTTTTAGGCTGGCAAGATCATTGACAAACATCACTTGACGTGACGCCAAGTCAATCCCTAATAGTTGCCCACTATAGCTGATAGCAAACAGCTGATTATTATTGACGACAGGCTTGCCGTCAACATCGCTCATACGCTCAACTTCACTACTGCCCGCGCCCACGCCCACACGTCTTGACCACTGCGGTAGACCGCTATCGGTGGTCACTGCATGCAAACGTCCATCAGCCGTTGCCAATAATGCTGTTTTTTCATCTAACAACGTCGGTGCCGCACTACCGCGCACACTGATAGCAGGTACTTGAGTGGCGAACTGCCATACCAACTGACCAGTCTGTAGTGATAAGCCGTGCAAGAAGCCATCATTGGCCGACAAAATCACCCGATTATTACTAATAAGCGCTGGTGACAGTACCGAACCTGATAACTGTTGCTGCCAGCGTTTTGCGCCAGTCGCACTATCAAAAGCCATGACTCGCCCGCTACGTGTACTGACAATTGCAGTTTGGCTCAAGGCATCTATTGCCACGCCGCCTGTGATTTGATCACCGACATTGACCGACCATGACTCTTGACCAGCGCTATTAAAGCCGGTCAAATCACCACCGCGTGATGCCGTTACTATTTGACCATTGGCATATCCGACCTGTAAATCTAATGGGTCTTTTTTGCTGGCTTTTCTGTTACCGACATCAGTGCTAAATACAGGCTGTAGCACGCTAATAGGCTGAGCAATTTGCACCAGTTTTACAGGATCGTTAACGACAGGTTTGATACCGCGATTACAGCCAACGACAGCCGTTGCCAGTGCTGCGATGACAGCCACGTGCATGACAGTCGTCTTGATGGTCTTAGCCTTTAACGTGTTGCTAGAGCGAATAGATTGAGTCATGATAGGTTCTCACTACAAATAAATTAATCATTAATAAATTAGCCATCAGTAAATAGGCAATTGAGCAGTAATAAAAAAGTCCGGTACATTCCCGCTACATTGGTACCGACTGTTAATACTGCTCTGCTGACTTACTGCGCTACTTAGTTTGTAGAACGGTTTGAGTTACGATATAAATCATTAAAACTAAGAGGGTTGCTCGGCGGTAGCGGTATTTTCCTCAATGACTAATGGCTGCTCAGCAGTAGCAGGCTCTTGCAGCAGGCCAGCTTGCGGCTCAATAGGCTCAGGCACGATACCCAAACTTTCCATCTTTAAAGCCAATACCGCACGCGTTTCTTGACGACTACGTAACAATTCCCAAGCATTGTTATAAGACTTAATCGCTGAGTCTTTATTGTCTTGCACCAGATAAATATCACCCAGCAGCTCTTGCTGACTGGCTTCAAAGGAGCTTGGCATATCGTTGTTGGCTTCGGCTAAGGCTGCATCTGCATCACCAGCCGCCAATAGCGTCTTAGCATAACGCAGACGAGTAATCGCAGTCAGACCCGCATCACCCAAATCGATTGCCAGCGCTTTTTTTAGCGTCTCACTTGCGCCTGTAAAGTCATCACCATCAACCTGTTGACGCGCTTTAATCATCAGCGCTTGCCACGCATAGACGGAGTCACCATGCGTGCTGACCAAGTCATCAATGTCTTTATTAAGCTGCGTACGGCTGTCTGATAGTGCTGCTTTTGCCTCTGCTTCTAAATCTGGATTTTGTGACGCCAGACTGACTTCTTCATTCAATCGCTGGATGTCCGCATAGTGATCGGCAGCAACCGTATCCACACGGGCATGATTGTCCTGCCAATATGTCCAGCCAAAATAAGCGGCCAGTGCCAACAAAATCGCAGTGACAATATAGCTGCCGTATTGCTTTAACGCTTGCATTGAGTTGTCTGCATTCGGCGAATTGGGTGTCAGAGCCATAGGTAGTTACCTGATAAAATTGTTATTAAGTTGCTGATGCTAAAGCGGTTCAGTGACGAGAAAAGTGCTCTTTACTCGATAGCCAATCCTGCGCGACCGTCTGTTGCTCACCTGTCTGCATGTCTTTGATGCTAATAGTCTGATCATCCAGCTCTTGCTGCGCAATAATAACCGTCAACGCAGCGCCCGATTTGTCCGCTTTTTTCATTTGCGCCTTTAGACTCGTCGCACTTGCCATTTTTACCCGCACATCTGGACGGCTATAACGCAAACGTTGTGCATAGCCAATACCCGCACCATAAACATCGGGATGAGCCACGACAAAGACATCGCAAGCTGGCACATCAGCAATCGGAGCGACAGCTTCCATGAGTAACAATAAACGCTCAAGTCCCATGGCAAAACCAACCGCAGGCTCAGACTTCATCGGCTTGCTACTATCGCTACCGATTGATTTTAGCTGTCCAATTAAACCATCGTAGCGCCCACCGGCACAAACGGTCGCTTGGCTACCAAGCTTGTCAGTGACCCACTCAAAGACGGTTTTGTTATAGTAATCAAGACCGCGTACTAGATGCGGGTTAATCTCAAAACTGATGCCAAGGTCGGTCAAATACGCTTGCACTTGTTCAAAATGTGCGACGCTCTCTGCTCCTAAGAAGTCAGCCAGCTTTGGTGCATCTGCCAATACTGCTTGGGTACTCGCCTCTTTACTGTCTAAAATACGCAGCGGATTGGTCGTCAAGCGGCGTTTGCTATCATCGTCTAGCTGCTCTTGTTTGTCCGTTAAATAAGTAACCAGCGCCTCACGATAAGCATGGCGCTCATCCAGCTCGCCCAAGCTATTTAACTGCAAATGCATCTCATCTTTTAGACCCAGCTCTTGCCACATCAGATGCGTCATAGCAATTAATTCAGCGTCGGCATCCGCTAGCGCACTGCCAAAGCTCTCGACACCCAATTGATGAAACTGGCGGTAGCGACCTTTTTGTGGACGCTCATAGCGGAACATCGGGCCGATATACCAAAGCTTAGGCGTATCACCACGCAGCAAATTGTGCTCAATCACTGCACGTACCGCCCCAGCTGTACCTTCAGGACGCAATGCTAAGGGCGTTGGTGGCTCGGACTTATCGGTAAAGCTATACATCTCTTTTTCGACGATGTCGGTTGCCCCGCCGATAGCACGGGCAAATAAGTCGGTTTGTTCTACGATAGGCAGGCGAATGTGTTCATAACCGTATCTACCCAATACATCAGCCAATATCGACTCTAAGTGCAGCCATTTTGCGGATTGGTCAGGCAAAATATCATTAAACCCTTTAATAGCTTTAATCATGGTACGGTTGTATCCTTAAAAATTTTAACAAGTATTCTATTATTGTTGTCATGCTTTAAAGAACGCTACTGGAATCTGAATTATCCCAGCTTATTTTACTCGAATAATTTCATTCTCACGTTTTTTGGCCAATTCTTCTGCGTGCGCGCGAACCATACCTTCTATCTCATCGACCAAATTTTCGGTATCAATCAGATGGCTTTTCTCACCCATACGGTACACCAACGATTTTGGTGCAGCACCGACAATACCAATATCCGCTTCTTTCGCTTCACCCGGACCATTTACCTTACAGCCAATCACGGACAGGTTCATCGGCTCACGGATGTCTTCTAAACGCGACTCAAGCGCAGTCATCACTCTAATCACATCAAACTCTTGACGCGAGCAGCTTGGACAAGCAATAAAGTTCACGCCGTTAGATCGAATATTAAGCGATTTTAAAATATCGAAACCAATTTTAATCTCTTCTTCTGGCTCTGCTGCCAAGGAGATACGAATAGTATCACCAATACCATCTAGCAATAAGCCACCAAGAGCAATGGCTGACTTGACCGCGCCTGTGCGATAGACACCCGCTTCGGTCACGCCTAAATGCAGTGGATTGTCAATTTGAGCAGAGATAAGACGATAGGCATCCAAGGTCAAAAACACATTGCTGGCTTTAACCGAGACTTTGTATTGATCAAAGTTCAGACGCTCCAAAATATCGATATGACGCATCGCTGACTCCAGCATTGCCTCGCCAGTTGGCTCGGTATACTTACGCTGAATGTCTTTTTCTAGGGAGCCTGCATTGACGCCAATACGAATCGGAATATTGTAATGCTTGGCACAAGCGACGACTTCACGTACTTTGGCGTCGCTACCGATATTACCCGGGTTAATACGTAGACAATCCGCACCCGCTTCGGCAACCGCTAGCGCAATCTTATGATCAAAATGTACATCGGCGATCAATGGGACGCTGACCAGCTTGCGAATCTCACCAAAGGCTTTGACCGTATCCATCGTGGGTGTCGATACGCGCATCAGATCCGCGCCCGCTTCGACGCAGCGCTCAATTTGCGCCACGGTCGCTGCCACATCACAGGTGTCGGTGTTGGTCATGCTTTGCACACTAATCGGTGCATCGCCACCAATCGCAACATCACCAACATAGATTTTTTTGGTCAGACGACGGTTAATAGGCGATGGCATTGACATACATAAATCCTTTAATCAGAACTGAAAAAACAATAGGCGAAGAGGTAAAAAGGCAGAAAGACTAAGGAGCCAACTCAAAACTGGCCTGCTTATCCGTAGCATAGGTATCTAAGGCGACGGCTTCTTGATTGAGCATTAAGCTGACGTTATCGACATTATCAATCTGCACATTAAATGGTGGCATGCCTGACAATTGGTAGTCACCAGCTGTCTGCGCGCCATTCATCAAGTTGCTACCAGAAGCGTCAGTAATACTAATAACGGCATTATCCGTAATCTTGATATCCAAAGCCGCCACACTGGTATTGGCATCACCGCCCAAATTGAGTGCAGAGCCAGACGCGCCGACCCCATTGGCATCGGTGTTGACTGCAGCACCTTGTGCTTGCTCTATGGCTGAGATATCCTCGACAGCTGCCGCTGGCTCTTGGTTATTCTCTTTGCTCGCATTGCTCACCATACGAAATAAAAATATCGCTAAGATGATTAGCGCGATAACGCCTATGATTAATAGGGGGTTAAAGCGAATACGGTTGTGCGTATCACGCTGCAATGTACCCATTGGGCGCAAAGGCGTGTCTATATTGCTTGCCGACTGGGCTTTTAGCTCTTTGGGATAAGCGGCATCGAAACTGCTCGCTATTTTTACCGGATCTAAGCCCAAAAATTTGGCATAATTAATCGCAAAACCACGAGCAAAAGCCGCTTGCGGTAGCTCAGAGAAGTTTTCACTCTCTAGCGCTTGCAAATGACGCTTTAAAATAAATAGCTCAGCTGCCACCTCTTCTAAGCTGATTTGTTTATTTTTTCGGGCTTGCTGCAATACGGCACCAAATGATCCCTGCGGGTTAGATTGAGTGTTTGATGATGGGGTGATCATTTCCATGGTGCCTCTGGATTATTAAGCCAAGTCTTAAGTTGTTTTGCCTCATCGCTTAACGGGTAAGCCGATAAAAGCTGCTGTGCCAATTGTTGGCGCGTTGTCTTGTTGTTTTGTACAGCGGCAATTTTGATGCCTTGCAACAGTAAGCGTGGGCTAATACCCTGCCCTTGTACCAGCATCAAAGTCTCGTCATAGAGCCGCTGCGCTTGCTGCACACGCTGCTGCTCAAGCAATAAGTCTACCAATTCAATATGGGCGATAATACTATTGCGATTGCCATCTAATGCCCGCAAGAATGCTTTGGCTGCTGCTGGATGATCATTGAGTTGCAGATAGGTGCGACCCAAGTTTTCTAGCGCGCCAATACGGCCTTCGTAACCCAATGCTGCACCGGCGATTTCAAACTGCGCCGCCGCTTCTTGGTAACGCTTCATTTGCGACAAATAAACGCCGTAATTATTGTGCGCTTGCTCAAAATCTTTATCAAGCGCGATGGCTTTTTTAAAATACTGGTCGGCTTTTTCAAGATTGATGCGGCTGCCTTCTTGCTGCAACAAAACGCCCATCATATCATAGGCTGGCGCGTAACGGCTATCAGCAGCAAAGGCTTTTTCTAACTGACGCTGCGCGGTATCAAGCTCGTTTTTGCGGATATATTGCGCAGCAAGCGAGGTGCGCACACGAGCGATTTCTTGTTGATCCAAGTTGCGATTGTCACTCGGTCGCGTGGACGTTTGATAAGGGGTGCTACCCGTTAGATCATTGGTCGTCGTGCTTTGACAGCCGCTCACTAGCAAGCCTGCCAATGCACTTGCCAGCAGCATACGCTTTGGCGTAGTCAGTGACTCAAGCGCTGATATCAACGGCTTGAATGCCGAAAGAAAGGGTTTTTGATATTTGAACTGACAAGAATCTTTAGAAGTCATCATAGCCGCCATCATAAAACTGTGGTTCAGTACAGAGGATCAAAGAAGCATCAGTTTAATAGATTTAGCCCCCATAAGTACAATTTAGTTACTATTAATTGTGGTCTTCATGATTATTAGCCGTTGTGACTACAATTTTATTACCGTTGTGATGGATAAAAGACAGCTAATGAGTAGAAATTGATAGATTGTTCATCACTTTTATCCATATCGTCTTTAATTATTGACACCAGTCTAAACGGTTGATACCGCCCCTATCCATGCTACTTTAAACCATTAATATTACAAACGGCATCACCCTAAACGTTTTCACGGTCTTTGATACTTTGCTGCCACGCCGCTGAGCGACGTGTTCTATCAGCCACTTGTCCGACTAATTGACCGCAGGCCGCATCAATATCATCACCACGGGTTTGGCGAATCGTACAGACAAATCCCGCTTGGCTCAAAATATCACTAAAGGCATGAATACGATTGTTGCTTGATTTGTCGTAATTGGCATGTGGAAACGGATTAAATGGTATCAGATTAATTTTGCTTGGCAAATCACCTAGTAAAGCAACCAATTGATGAGCGTGCTCGTTGCTATCATTGACACCATCAAGCATCACATATTCAATGGTCACATGCTTTTTATGGCGCGGATTCACGTCATAAACATAATTGCGAGCGGCTGCCATCAACTCTTCTAGCGGGTATTTCTTATTAATCGGCACTAGCTCATTACGCAGCTCATCATTGGGTGCGTGCAGTGAAATCGCCAGTGCCACATCGATATCTTGTGCCAACTGATACATTTTTGGCACGACCCCTGAGGTTGATAATGTCACCCGACGCTTTGACAAACCGTAGGCGTGATCACTCAGCATCAGCTCCATCGAGCCAACCACTGGCTTATAGTTTAGTAATGGCTCGCCCATGCCCATCATCACCACGTTGGTCACGTTATTTTCCCACAAGCTATGATCAACGTTGTCTAAACTGTCATTTTCATCAGTCATATAAGAAGCATTAGCTACCCAAAGCTGTCCGATGATTTCAGCTGCCGTCAAATCGCGCTCAAAGCCCTGTTTGCCAGTACTACAGAAACTACAATCTAACGCACAGCCAACTTGTGAAGACACGCACAAAGTCTTACGGCCGTTTACTTTGCTGTCATCTGCTGGAATCAGTACCGTCTCAACCAAAGAGCCGCCAGTGACTTCAAACACCCATTTGCGCGTACCATCATCACTATATTGACGATGAATCACTTTTGGCGGAACGACGCAAGCATTGGCTGACAGTTTATCGCGCAGTGACTTACTCAGATTGGTCATCTGCTCAAAATCTGTGACGCCGTGCTGATATATCCATTTAACCACTTGCGTCGCTCGAAACGGCTTTTCGCCAATACTCTTAAAGTAATCGGCCAATTGCGCTTGTGTCATCCCCAATAGATTGGTCTTGGCCTGCGCTTCATCTACTAGCTTAATACTACTCATAGGCTTAGTAGGTACGTGCTGGATGGGTGTTTGAACAGTTGACATAATAGGTAACCTTTTTGCATAAGCTTAGATAAGCACTGCAATTATTTGTATGAATGTTGCCACGAGCAATGCATGAGCAATCCGTTATGAGCGTATTTTTTATCGATGCTGGTGTGAGCACTGAGCATTTATGAATACCGAACTTTGATAAATGCCAGCAATTTGATAAAAGAATGCTGATAAGGGATTGATAACGCTACATAAAGTCAATAATGAGGCAAGTCATTAAGGATTTCAATGAATAATACAGATTATTATAATAGCTAAAACGGCTTATACCCATAAGATATAAGCCGTATTCTCACACCAGTTATTAACAATTAATTTTGTTAATAATAGCTGAATAGTGAATTAAATATAGAGCTGGTACAAGGCAGACGAGCGCAAATCGTAGCTAGCTCATCAAAGCCGGTACATTAAGCGAGTCTGACACAGTAACAGCCTATATTTAGTTTACTATATTAACGCGTACGTGCACAAACTTCATCATCATTGAAGAAGTAGCTGATTTCACGTGCTGCTGATTCAGCTGAATCTGAACCATGAACGGCGTTTTCATCGATGCTACTAGCGAAATCAGCACGGATAGTACCTTCAGCAGCGTCTTTTGGATTAGTAGCGCCCATGATGTCGCGATGCTTAGCGATCGCGTTTTCGCCTTCTAACACTGATACCAATACTGGACCTGACATCATGAAAGATTTTAGGTCATTGTAGAATGGACGCTCAGCGTGCTCAGCGTAAAAACCACCTGCTTTTTCATCATCAAGTTGCATCATTTTTGCTGCAACAATTTTTAGACCAGCTTGTTCGAAGCGGCTATAGATAGCGCCGATGTGGTTGCCAGCAACTGCGTCAGGTTTGATGATAGATAAAGTACGTTCGTTAGCCATGAAAAGCTCCTAATAAATGAAAAATAAAATGATAAATTCAATAAGAAATGAAATAGTAAAAGGGTTATTTTATCTCTGACCACAATGTTGACATAGGTTAGTTTAAACCACTCATTGCTTATCAATACGAAAACATGAGCGCCAACATCGGATTGCTGCCTATTATAATGATTAAGCCTATAAATGATAGGGTTAATTTATGACCGCACCTTGCATAAAAGTAAATTTATAAAGGCGGCATATCTTAAGACAAAGTAAGTATCCGTCAATAGCAGGTACTTACCCTACTTATCCAATCACTGACCATCTTTGTCCTTTATGAGCATGGGACTGGCTAAGCAAAAACGCTATACAAACACTATTAGCGAAAAACCCTCAACATATAAGGCTAAGGGTTTTCGTTAATACGAAGCTATGCAGATCACTGCTTTCAAGCAAGGCTAAAAACAACTACTCGCCTAGGCGGCTGTCTCGACAACTGCCCGCATTACATTCACGCACCCGCTCATTTAAGAAGTTAACGCGACTGGTCGTCGTGCGAGTGGCACAGCCCATATTAACAAAAAATCCATTTTCATCATCATGATAGCTACAACGATCATCACGCTCACGTATCCAAGCCAGTTGTCCACGTTTTAGCGTGGATTTTTGCTTTTTATTGAGCTGTTTGCTCAACTTATTATAAGAGTTATTCAGCTCTTTATCGGCTTGCAAATATACCTTTGTTAAACAGTACAAACCATCAAAGTCATTATTAGGATTATCACAATTTTCAGCGCCCCAAGAAAGCATAGGTATCATAAAAGCTGCAGAAGTTAACAGCGCTAAAGACGTCTTGCGAACGGAATGCTTAAGAATATTCGTTTTCATCACGTTTTCCTTTTCGTGTATTGATAAAATTAAAGCCACTGATGACATAATACACCGAATTAAACCAAAATAATGTTAGCAAGTCTATTTTTTCATGCAAAAAAAACCCCAATGCTCAGCACTGGGGTTTTATCGCTCAATCTACCTATTAATAGTAGTTTTTTAACACTACTTACGCATCATATGGGTCACGCAATACGATGGTCTCTTCGCGGTCAGGACCGGTTGAGATAATATCAACTGGGCAACCAATTAGTGCTTCGATACGTTTGATATATATTTTGGCGTTTTCTGGCAAGTCGTCATAATTGGTGATACCAACCGTTGACTCACTCCACCCTTGTAGCGTTTCATATTTTGGCGTCACTGACTCATAGAATTCAGCATCATGCGCGCCAGCAAACTCCGTATCTGGCACGTCATAGCCTACCCCAATGAGCAGCTCTTCAAGTCCGTCTAGGACATCAAGCTTGGTCAAGCAAATACCTGATAGTGAGTTCAATACCACTGCACGGCGCAAGGCTTCGGCATCGAACCAACCACAGCGACGTGCACGACCTGTCGTCGCACCAAATTCATGACCAACTCGAGCTAAATGCGCGCCAACATCATCGAACAATTCAGTTGGGAACGGACCACTACCAACACGGGTGGTATAAGCTTTGGTGATACCCAATACGTAGTCTAAGTACAATGGACCAATACCCGTACCAGTCGATACGCCGCCCGCGGTGACGCTTGAGCTGGTCACAAACGGATAAGTACCATGATCGATATCAAGCAATGTACCTTGTGCGCCTTCGAACATCAGGTTCTTGCCAGCCAGTCGCAATTGATTGAGGTCTTCAGTTACATCAGTAACCATGCCTTTGATTTCTGCTTTCCACTCTTGGCAAAGCTTAAATGTTTCATCAAAATCAATCGCGTCAACTTTATAATACTGGGTCAGTTGGAAGTTATGATATTCGATTAAGTTACGTAGTTTTTCTTCTAAATCATCACGGAATAAATCAGCAAGCTTGATCGCACGGCGTGCCACTTTGTCTTCATAGGCAGGACCGATACCACGACCTGTTGTACCGATTTTGCCAGTACCACGCTTGGCTTCACGCGCCTGATCAAGTGCGACGTGATATGGCATAATCAATGGGCAGTTTGGTGAGATGCGCAGACGCTCACGTACCGGCACGTTGTTGTCTTCTAACTCTTTCATCTCTTTGAGCAATGCGTCTGGTGCTAACACCACGCCATTACCGATGAAGCACGTCACGCCTTCACGTAAGATACCTGATGGGATCAAATGCAAGACCGTGGTTCTGCCATCGACAACTAGCGTGTGACCTGCATTGTGACCGCCTTGAAAGCGAGCAACTGCTGAGGCTTTTTCGGTGAGTAAATCGACGATTTTACCCTTACCTTCATCGCCCCATTGGCTACCCAAAACTACGACATTCTTACCCATGATCAATCCTTACCTTTATGTATTGAGGTGTGTGCAATAACGGTTAAAAAACTAAAATGATGTTAAAACTGCTTATAACCTAAGACAGTTTTAAGGTATTTACTATCTGTTTTGCTAAGTACTAACGTATTTTTCGAAAGCGCTTAGCATGATGATTTTTTCTTACACTGGCGGCTATTTACTTAAAATCTGCTACAGCTAAAGGGTTTTTAGTTGCCACTGATTATCAGCAAAATCCAAACGGTGCGTGACATCTGCGGGACTATCTTGCGCATCTAATGGTATGGTAACGCGGTAGCCTTGCTGACGTAAGCTTTCAACTTGTTGTAACAACGTCTGCTTTTGAGTCTTATCAGCATTGTGCAAGGCGGCATAATCCACCAATACAATACTTGGCGCATCAAGCTGCGTATGGGCAAGCAAACGACTGACATCCATACTAAAACCGGTCGCTTCACGTGGCTGCTGGCTATAACTTTGCATACCATCAAAACGCCCACCGCGTACTAGCGGCTGGGTCTCACTATTGATATAGCCGTTAAAGACAATACCCGTATGATAATGATAGCCTGACAGTTCTGTCACATCGATACTGACCGGACACTGCCACTGCTCTTGCAGATGGGCAGTTAGGCGCTGTAACTCGTCAACAGCAGTAGCAATCTGTGTATCCTGCTGCGCCGTCGCTGACAATTTTGCCAATAAATGCGCCATATCATGACCAAAACGTGCCAATGCGTAAAAGTCATCGCCCATCGGTAACGCTTGGCAGACGCGCTTTAGCTCTGGCAAATTCTTATTGGCATACAAGTTCATCAATTGCTGAGTATCATGCTCAGGCAATTCGGCCAATTCAGCCAAACGCTTGAATATCGCCACGTGACCCAAATCGATGTGTAGCGCGGCACTCATATTGAGACTATTGAGCATCGTAAACAACACATCTATAAGCTCAATATCTGCCGCAAGCGAGGCGCAACCAAATATCTCAGCACCTAATTGCAACGGTGTGCGCGAACCAAAAAGCCCTGATGGCAAGGTATGAATCACATCCCCTGCATAGCAGTAACGCGCGATACCTGTGCCGCCGTGATGCGCATCAATACGCAAAATCTGCGGAGTAATATCCGCGCGCACACCCATTAGGCGACCGGTCAGCTGATCGATGATTTTAAAGGTTTGACGCTTTAGATCTTCTGAGGCATCACTGAGCAGCGACTCAGTAAACTCAATCATCGGTGGATTGACCAACTGATAGCCATGAGTAATCAGTTGCTGTGTAAGCTTGTGCCTGAGCACTTCTTGTTTTTGAGCATCTTCAAACAATACATCGACCACCCCATCAGGCAGCAACCAGCTATTGGCAACATCGCTGGCGAAATTGCTCAAATATGGTAGGCGGTTGGGTGCGGCGTTGTGATCAGCGGACTGAGTCGCTGCTTTGTTGGCAATATTTGACTGGACAGGTTTTGCAGAATCAGAACTGACAGACACAATAAATCCTTGTTTGGCGTATCGCTTACCAAAAACGCGGTACTGATGCGGTACTTAAAGGTTATCTTTACAATTGCATTGACGCTGGGCGTTTTTATTTTTAACGCGCAACATCGTTGACCCAATTATTTATAAACAAACTAGGTAACCGCAAAAGGGTGAGTAATAAGTATAAGTTCGGAAGATAAGACGAGTATCTTTATGCGCTAATAAACGACGATAAATAATCAAGGCACTTTATGCTTTAGTTTAGCATAGCAGTTAAGGTTCGCCTAGTGACAATTCGCCACAATCACCATCTAATTTCGGGACATCGCTGCTACAAAGACAACGATTATATTCACCTTAGATACATCGCTGTGCGCCTAAGAATGTTAACATTATCCCTGTATAATAAAGACAGTCATGAGCATGGCGAGAACCACGCCTTCGACCCAGACTCATGGTACACTATCCTATATTTTTATCTCGGAAGCCTTATGTCATCTGATTATCATCCAAACCCAGCCATCAACCAAAGCAACGTTTTAGGCACTGCTCTTGCCAGTTGTTGCTTTGATCCTATCACCGGTTTTTATCGCAATGGCTTTTGTCATACTGGCAATCACGATGTCGGTCAACATACCGTTTGCGCCAAGATGACCAGTGAGTTTTTAAACTTTTCCGCCAGTCGTGGCAACGATCTCATTACCCCGCTACCTGAGTATAACTTTGCAGGTCTACAGCCTGGTGATTACTGGTGTATCTGCGCCTTACGCTGGGTCGAAGCGCTAGACTTCGATATTGCACCACCAATAAAACTCGAAGCGTGTCACGAAAGCTTATTGAGCTTAGTCGATATCGACACCCTAAAAAGCTATGCGCTTTAACGGATACGATTAATGGTTAGTGGTTAGTACTTAACAATGACTACTGTTTAATAATGGTTAGTTTTTAATAAATGACGGCCGTTAATAAATGGTAGCCGTTAATAATGACAACGGTTAAACGGATAAAAAGGTTTGCTTGGCGCGGGCTTTTATTTTATTAAAGGAGGGTGTATGGACAATGATGATGACCAATTGATCAAAAAAACGGCGCGTATTACACCTGAGTCTAACGTCAGTCGTATTTATGCCGATATGCACGACGAGCATCTTTATTTAGACAATTATGACAGCTATATCTACGGCGATACTGACGCCACTGCCGAAGATACGATTGAAACCATGACGGTCTATGATCCAGACTCTGAGCGTTATGAAGATATCGAATATAGCAGCACAGATGAAGTGGTCAGCTGTTACTCCTACTCGCGTAAAACTGGCGAAAAACTCGATCAAATAGCCTTAAATGACGTCAATCGCTGTTTGAGCAACAATGGTCAATTTGTCTGGCTCGGTCTGTATGATCCTAGCTTAGAAACCATGGTCAAAGTTCAAGACGCTTTTGGTTTACATGAGCTGGCGATTGAAGATGCTTTTGCCGATCATCAGCGCGCCAAAGTCGAAAACTACGACAACGATATGGTGTTTGTGGTGCTGCGTACGGCGAAACTTGAAGACAATGTCATTCGCTACGGTACGACAGCGATATTTATGGGCAAAAACTACCTGATTACCATTCGTAATGGCCCATCCAACTCTTACGCTCCTGTGCGTGAACATTGCCATCGTCGTCCTGAAAAGCTGCGTATGGGACCGATATTTGTCCTGCATGCTATTCTCGATTTTATCGTGGATAACTATATGCCGATTACCGATCGTTTGGGTCGCTACTTGCGTGAGCAGGAACGCTATGTATTTACCTACGAGTTCGATAAAAGCACCCTAAAAAACCTCTATGAGCTCAAATCGCAGCTGGTACACATGCGTGCCATTATTTTACCAGTGCAAGACATCTGTAGCTTCTTTATCAATCACAAAAAGAGCGAGTTAATCTCAGGGTTCTCGCAAGCAGCCAAGCCTTACTTTCGCGACGTCAATGACCATCTATTGCACTCTTTAGATGCCATCAATGGTCTCAATGAAATGCTCAGCGTCGTGATGAATACCTATATGGCAATGGTCAATATGGGACAGAACGAAGTCGTGCGTAAGCTTGCAGCGTGGGCTGGTATCTTGGCAGTACCGACAGCCATCGCTGGTATCTACGGAATGAACTTCGACTTTATGCCTGAGCTGCATTGGAAGTATTCTTACTTTGTCATTATGGCAGTAATCATCACTCTATGTAGTTACTTGTATTACAACTTTAAGAGATTAAAATGGTTGTAATATAAAATAAAAAGTATAAAAAAGGGCTGCCATTGGCAACCCTTTTTTTATGCTCATTCTACGTCAATTAGGTGTAATGGACATTATTCACGGCGGTGCTTGGTATGACTATCGGGCGCTTGAGCATTATCAGGAAGAAGCGCCTTGATAGCCAAGTTGGCATACTTCCGATCGAGATTGTCTTCTGGACGACCAAACGTTTTTGCCGTCCACGTTAGCACCACAATAGAGGCGCTCAGTACCATAATAGCCACAGAAATCGTCGCCAGTAGCCACAGATGGAAGTAGTCTGATACGGCCTGCACATCGACTACCAAATGTCGTGACAAAGCCGTAATGGCGATAAATATCAAAAACTGTACCGGCAGACGATGGGTCTTAAAATAAATACCAATCATGGCCAACAGTTCAAGATAAATAAACAACATCAAGATATCTTTTAAGTCCGCTGAGCCTTTTTGGATAATGCCAATAAACTCTTTGCCCGCAGCCCAAACCACGACCACACTGATTAAAAATAAGATTATGTAATGAGAGATATCGACGAACTCTCTACCAATATTTTGCAATCGCTCATGAATACCCACGTTCTTTTTAGCCATGTTAGATCCTATCAACGGTAAAGGGGTTGATGTAGTCTGAGTCTGTATAGGCTCAGGCTTCTTATCTATCGGCAATCCGTGCTCTTATGATTAACTTATTAACTGATATCTAAACCGGCGGCTTTTTCAGCGGCATCAACAGTTTGGCGAATAAGGGTATTAATCGTCATTGGGCCCACGCCACCTGGTACAGGCGTATAAGCACTGGCGATGCTTTCCACACTCTGCATTTCGATATCGCCGACGCCGCCATTATCCGTTGGATGGAAACCTGCATCGATGACCACCGCACCCGCTTTAATCCACGCAGCTTGAATCAATTCAGGCACGCCCACTGCTCCAACCACGATATCAGCGCGCTGAATATGAGCGGCTAAATCCTGTGTTCTTGAATGACAAATAGTCACCGTACAGTTTGCATTCAATAGCATCATCGCCATTGGTTTACCCAAAATAGCACTACGCCCGACGACGACCGCTTCTTTACCTGCCAGCTCAATACCGTGATGCTCTAATAAATGCATGATGCCTTGCGGTGTACATGAGCCATAGGCCGACTGCTGCATGGCCATACGACCAAAGCCGATACAAGTCACGCCATCGACATCTTTTGCTAAGTCAATCTGCTCAAAACAAGCACGCTCATCGATGTGCTCAGGGACCGGATGCTGCAGCAAAATACCATGAACGTCAGGATTGTTATTAAGCTCATCTATCTTTGCCAATAGCTGCTCTGTCGTCGTTACACTTGGCATCTCAACACGTATAGAGTCCATACCAACACGCTTACAGGCATTGCCCTTCATACGCACATAAGTCGCTGAGGCGGGATCATCACCGACCAATATCGTCGCTAAGCTTGGTGTACGTCCAGTTTTATCCTTGATAGCATCCACGCGCGTGCGCAGTTGCTGTTCTATTTGTTTGGCAAGTGCTTTGCCATCCAATACGGTGGCGGACGCTTGGGCAGTAGACGCAATAGACATAGGAACTCCAATAGAGGGTGCGATAAAAAAATAAAGACAGCGCCGCAATTACTTGCATGCCTGTCTTATCCTTAATCAAGGTATGGTTGATAGTCATATTGTACCTGCCTACGCTAAAAAATCCTAGCGCACAATAGAACTTAACGGCTCGCATTCGACTCAATAAAAAAGTTAAAAACGCTATTTTATTAAAAACTGTCATTTATTGAACCCTTACTCACTGAACAAAGAAAATGACAGTGACTCACTAGAAACGTCATATTTATTATTTTTCTAAATATATAAGCATTCACGTTAATGAATTTTATTTTTTTGTTGAGTTAGATTGCTGTGCTTTGAAACATTTTTTAAGTTTGCTATATTTATGATGAATTTATTTCTCAGGTAACTATCAGAATTAGTTAACTATTGAGGAATTAGCCATTAAACAGAGGGCTATTAAAAATAATAATTAGGAGACAATCACGATGCACACCACAGAAAATAAAGAACGTATTATCGATAATTCTGAAGATTTAAAAACTAAAATTACCGAATCCATAGATGCTTTTAAGCTGCGTGCTGAGCTGTTAATGGCCAATATAAAAGAAGGCGGTGATGATAGCTACGATCACTCGACCAGCAATGCCGGAGAAAAAGGTCTTAAGTCAGGCAAAGTGTCTGAGCTTACCGTTATCGCCCCTTTAAAAGAAGGCGGAGCAGAGCGTTTAAAAGAAATCTTAAAAATTGCAGGTGGCAACCTCAAAGGCGCTACGCGAGTAGGTACGCTGCACGATCTGCGTTTTGCGTTTTTAGATAATGATACTCGAGTGCTATTTTGCACGGCTTATGATGGAAATTGGGATCCATACATTGATGATTTTGCGACCAAAATTCCTGAGTTGATGGACATCTTATTTGGTAGTGTCGAAGGCTGGCCTGGTATCAAAGACCCAAGCGTCAAACAGTTTATTTTAGACCATCAGATTACAGCGGCGGCTTGGTACGTTGGTGTCCCTCATCTCACTATTCAAGATATTCGCCGTCAAGACCGTATTGTCAAAGGTATCAATAAAGCTTTGGATGATGCGCAGTCTTAACCTTAAAAAACGTCTAATTTTCAATAACTTTGTATTGTAGAAGAATCCTTTAAAAGTAGGCTTACCTATGAGTAATATTAATAATAAAAAACCACTAACAGAGTTGACCAATAAGTTGCATGACTTAAAAGATGAGTTTGGCAATCGTATTGAAGACAGTAAATTCGATTCGTGGCTCCAAACTATTAAAGAAGACGTTGGCGATAATATTGAGATGTTTGCCCGTAAAGCGCGCGGCGTATTCAATCCCAATCTGGTCGATATGCAGCTAGAAGACATTCAATCTCTTATTTTGCGTGAGCGCCCTAGCCCTTATTTCGGTACAGTTATCGCCGTCAAAGTCAATAATGCCGCCGTTGGACGACAAATGCTTGCCCAAGTTTTGCCCGATGTGACGGGCAGCAAAGAGTGGCATAAAGACATGCAAGCGACACTGTCTATCGTTATGACTTATGAGGGGCTAGAAGCATTGGGTGTGCCGCAATCCTCCTTAGAGAGTTTTCCTGATTCCTTTAAAGCAGGTATGGCGAATCGTGCCGATAAGTTGCGCGATACCGATGGCAATGATCCTGAAAACTGGATGGCACCTTTTGGTGATAAAGGGGATATCCATGTTTGCGCTGCAATCATTGCCGATAGCAAAGAAAAATGGCAAGCAAAACTTGCTGAACTAAAAGAAAACATGCAAACGCATATCGACTATGAGCATCCTGCCAACGGTGATATCGAAATCCTCATGGAACACGATTTTGGTTCTGACAACAATGTCAAAAATGTCTTTGGCTATCGTGATGGTATCAGTAATCCAGAGATTAAAGGCAGTGGTATCCAAACGCCGCCGAGTAGCACGAACGAAGCCATCGCAGCGGGTGAGTTTGTCTTGGGTTATGAAGGAGAAGCTGGCACGATTCCACCGATGCCGCAGCCAGAGATCTTGGGCAAAAATGGCTCGTTTATGGTACTACGTGCTTATAATAGCCATGTTGCTGCCTTCAATAAATTCCGCAAAGATAACACCGATAGCGAGGAAGAAGCTGAGCTTTTAGGCGCAAAAATGTGGGGACGCTGGCGTTCTGGTGCGCCCCTCGACTTGTCCCCTGATCATGATGACGAAGCGTTGGGAGACGATGCAAGCCGTAACAATGATTTCGGCTATAAAGACGATCCCTACGGTAAAAAATGTCCCTTCGGTGCCCATGCACGGCGCATGAACCCAAGAGACAGTAAGGACTTTATTTTATCTGATGTACGAATTCATAGAATTGTCAGACGTAGCGTCGGCTTTGGCGAAGTATTACCGCCTGATGTGACCGAAGACGATGGCAAAGAGCGCGGTTTATTTTTTATTGGTATCAATGCTCATGCGATGGAAACAGTCGAATTCTTACAATCACAGTGGATTAACGACGGCAACTTTATGAGCCTAGGAGAAGAAAAAGATCCAATGATAGGTTTGCATCATAGTAATAAAAACAGCGATGCGAATACTTTTACTGTGCCTGATGATCCTATTCGCAAACGCTATCATGGTATCGAAACTTTTAATACCTTGTACGGCGGTGAGTATTTATTTATACCAAGCTTATCAGCACTAAAATGGATCAGCCAGCTGTCGTAATAGGATAATAATCCTACAGGTTTCGTACATTCTATTACTTATTTATATCTTACAATTGTTCGCTCTTTAAATAAAAGCTATAAACTTTTTATCAATCTATCTCTCGGTGCTGTTCAACCATTTCAACACCCCCACTATTATAATAAATAGGAAAAACCATGTTAAAGAAATTATTTAAAGCCAAATTTACGCCTTACGATGCTAAGTATATTCAGCTAACAGCAAAAGATGAGCAGAACATTCGTGTGATTACCGATGATATCAAGAAATACATCGCTAGGAGCGACGATGCCAGTAATATTGGTTACCATACCCGCGATGCCCATGCCAAAGGCTATTGCGCACTCAAAGCTAAGTTTGAGATTTTGGATAATATCCCAAAAGAATATGCCCAAGGTCTGTATGCCACATCAGGCATTCATGATGCCGTGATTCGTTTTTCTAATGGCGCCTCACGCGTTTCACCTGACCGTAAATTAGGGTTAGCACAAGGACTGGCTATCAAAGTTTTTGATGTACCGGGCGAGAAGCTAGCACCAGGTGAAGAAGATAGTACGACTTTTGATTTTAACTTGATCAATCATCCGGTGTTCTTCTGTAATAGAATCGAAGATTATGCCTATATCTCTAAGCTTTTTTTAGAGCTACCGGAGTATGCTGAAAAAGGCGCGAGAGGCAAAGCAAAACTGGCTTTTAACTGGCTAACCAATTACGGCTCAAGACTACCAAGCAAAGAATCATTTAAAACGTTTAAAGCGCTCGGCGGTTTTACGACGATTGAGTCTAAAAACACCTTACTTTACGATTTTCACTCGCAAGGAGTAGTACGTCATGGTGATTACATGGCCAAAATCAGAGTTACGCCAACAGCAGCATCTACTAAGAAGATAACTCGCCGTGATTTAGATGTTAACGCAAGCCAAGAAGCGATTCGTCCATTGATCATCGAAGAGATACGTGAGCATGATTATCAGTTTGACGTCCAGATTCAGCTTTGCCGTAACCTGAAAAAGCAACCCATTGAAGAGATTACGACTGAATGGAAAGAGTCTGACGCGCCCTTTGTGACGGTCGCAACATTGACGATTCCGTGTCAAGATGTGCCAGATGATGGCAATTTTGAGATTATGGAGAACTTGTCCTTTACACCGTTTCGCTGCTTAGCAGAAAACCGGCCTATTGGTAATCTACAACAGTCGCGCCTAAAAGCTTATCAGATCGCGTCGGAGACTCGTCATAAACTTAATGATGTCAAACGCCAAGAGCCTAAGAGCTTAAAGCAGACTTTTGATAAATCGTTCTTTTAAGTTTTAGATGTAGATTTAGAGGATGCTGAACATACTATTGTCCGTACGACCTCATCAAATAATTAACCAAAAAATCGGTCTTTTATAGGCCGATTTCTTAATAAGGTTGGGTTATTTTTTTAGTGTCTAGGGTCTGTTGAACATTCAAATGTGGCAGTGGCGGTGGCTATTTTTTAGACAATACGCAGTGAAATTTTTGACGCCTAGTCGTTCTAGGTTAGACAATTTCGCCATGTATTGGCAAATAATTGCAGACTACAATATAACATCAAGCAAAGTTTGTACCGCCCTATTTGCTGCGTCGATAGCACCAGCGATATAACCAGGAAATGCTTCTGACCATTCACTTGCGCTGCCCGTTATACCATCTTGCCATATGCCTGTTTTTGGCTTGGCAGTAGGTGCTACGGCATGCTGATCTGTGCCACTGGCATCAGCAGGTATTGCAGTCAATGGGTCTTGCGCCCAATCTTTTAGATATTCAGCCGTTGGTGTCTCTGCCTGCACCCCAAATAGACGTACCAGCTGCGCTCGGCAATGGGCTTTCAGCTCTGTTTCAGAGACGCTTTGGCGAACATGAGCAGGAACCCCAAAGAAGCCAAATAATGCCCCATCGCCCTCTAGCAAGGACGCATCATGAATCTCAGTAAGCGGTCCTACTGCACTGCGCGCTGAACCCGATAGTCCTTGATTCCGCCAAAATGGTGAATCATAAACCGCCACATATTTGGCATGTGGCGCCATCCACGTCGCAGTCTCTTGCCATTCATTTGCTACATCTAGCGGTAAAGCAGGTTCAAATATGATATTACTGACCGCCAAGCGAGGCGGTAGCGCAAGCAACACATGCTGCGCTCGATAAGTAGTTATTTGACCATTTGTCATGTGTTCAGAGCTGCATTCGCTCTCTATTTTGATATAGTGATCAGTCTTGGTTAAGCGCCTTACTATCTGTCGCGTTACGATACGCTTGGCATCTAAGCGCGCGTATAAAGCATCAGTTAGAGCCGTCATTCCACCCACGAGGCGCATAGATGGTGGCGAACTCTGATAGCTTTGAGTACGGCTAGGTAACTCATTGGCAGCACGCTCAACCATCATGTCGCCTTCTTCGAACTGAGCGAAACGTGTCAAATCTAATGCCTCAATCAAATCACTTAATTGCGGCTGATACTCTGGCCAAAACCACGAGGGCCCTAAGTCGAAGCCATCGTTTGATTTTTCATTATCCACACTTTGACTACTAGCATTCTGATCTACTGATGATTTCGCAATAGCGATGCGCCCGCCCACTCTATCACGTGCCTCAAGCAATATATAATCGATGCCTCGTTGCTCTAATAAAAATGCCGCATATAGACCACTTAAGCCACCGCCAACAATCACAATAGGTAGGTTTTGCATAACAAATCATTCCTGCTCAATAAAGATTATTCAGCCAATAACTTGGTCAGCAGCTCGTCTATCTCAACCTTAAACTCTTTATCTTCAATCTTATTGGCAGTGATTTTGGCATTTTGCAGACTTTGAATAGCCGCTTCTTTGTTACCTGTCTCAAGCTGTAGCACCGCCATAGAAAAAGCAATCGACGACAGATGATCTTTCGAATTGATCGCCGTGGCTTTGGTTAGTGCTTTGTCATAAAGGACCAGTGCTTCGTCCAAATCTTCTGTAAAGTCAGCAAGCGTTTCCCACTGCTCTGGATGATCTTTGTCTGTGTTTTCGTTATCAGTACAGATGGCTTTTAGCTCAGCATAAAACGCATCAAACGCTGCTTGATTGCCTATACGGTCGGCCTCCAATAACTCTTCAGCTAACTTATAAATAGATTTATATATTTTGGTATTAATCATTGCTTACAACCTTTTATTAACTTGGGGTATAGATTATTTGGTTAGGATTATAACGTAATTCTAGGGCGTGTCCTCATTTTAAAAATGGTGATAAAAATGAGATAAATTGCAGTCAAACAAGGAAAATAGCGCAGATAATATCGGGATATTAACCAGCTATTTAACGATGTTTGGCAAAATTTAGCCATTTTTAGCCCGTTTAGATATGATCAATTGAATTGAGGACACGCCCTAGCGGCTCAGATGATTGCCACAGAAAAGGACACGATATTTATATGGCTGTTATTAAGATTACTATGAACGTTATTAGGGCTACAACTCTCGCCAGTGCAACCAAAGCCGCGTATCTAGCTCAAACTGGTGATATTCAGGCTCCATATGGCAGCATAATTGATAAAACGCTTTGTTATGCTCATGCTCTTTAAAATGTGCCAACTCATGCACAACAATCATGCGCAAAAACTCAGGCGGCGCTTCTTGAAATAAGCTCGCCACGGTGATGCTATTATGCGATTTCAGCTTACTGCCCTGTACGCGAGACTGAGTGGTATGAATACCCAGCGCATGTTTTAAGACTTTTAATTTACTGCTATAACTGACATTCGATAACGGGCCAACTTTGCGCATATATTGGTTTTTTATCTCATTGATATACTGATAAAGTGCTTTATCGCTTTGTACTTGGTGCTGAATAGGATACTTTTTTGCTAGATAAGCGCCCAGTTTACCTTCACTAATGAGTAACGCGGCTTGGGTTTGAATTTGCTCAGAATAATGAGCGATGTACTTGAGTGTGGTCACAAATTTATCCTTTGCTGGTACTTCAAATTTTGTCTGTCTAGATTTTACCCTATATCTACTATCTGCCTATCATTGGTTCATAAATAAACCCCATAAGTTGAATCCAACTTATGGGGTTATCTCTTACAATACTTTTATTTAGAACCTACTACGTATAGATAGTTTTATACGCGATTGCCAATGAATCCATTAACGCTCTAAATGTAGATACTGCAAATGACGCTCGTACTGATTTAAGATATCGACCAATACTTGCTCTTTAGAGTAGCCCACCAAGTCATACTCTTGCGAGCCTTCGCTTAAGAACACTTCGGCACGATAATAGTACTCTGCATTCTTAGTTGAGGTGCTCAATGTGAAGTTAGGACGCTCAGCTTTGATCAAATTAACTTCATAAATAAAGTCATCTTCATCGCCATGTCCAACACGCAATTTGAGACCATCTATTTGACCGCTACTCTCGTCCATACCCTCATCTATATCTTGCCCGATATGTTCAGGGTTACGGATATCCAAAGACGTCTTTAAACCACCTGCGGCAAATTCTTTTTCAACTTCCGTCATGGCAGGTCTGACCACATTTTGTAAAAACCGTTCAACTTGTGCATGTTTAGGGAAGCTGACAATACGTTGCAAGCGAGCTTTCCAGCTCTTACCGCTATCGAGCACGTTAGCCGTACCAATCGTACTGGCTTTGCGCTTATTACCCTCTTCTTTTAATGATCTCCACATCGCCACCATATAAAGGACTAAAATAAGCGAGAATGGCAAACCGGCAATCACAGATACTGACTGTAATGAGGCAAAACCACCAGCAAACAATAAGCCTAAGGTAATAAGACCGGTCGCTGCTGCCCAAAATAAGCGTAACCAAACTGGTGCGTCGGTATCATTGGTCATGCCTCTTGAGCTTAGGTTCGCCAATACTAAAGCGCCTGAGTCAGCTGAAGTCACAAAGAATACTAACCCAATCACAACACCGGCAAATGATAGCACTTCGCTGTAAGGAAAGTACTCAAACAAGGCAAACATACCCATCGCTGCATCATTAACAGCGATTTCGCCAAGCTCGGTTGCACCATTGGCGACCAAATCTATCGCTGAATTACCAAAGATAGAGAACCATGCAAAAATGAAACCAAGTGGGATAAACATCACGCCAAACACAAACTCACGCAAGGTACGACCACGGCTAATACGCGCGATAAACAAACCTACAAATGGCGCCCAAGCGACCCACCATGCCCAGAAAAATATCGTCCAGCCTGATTTCCAATCGGCACCAGCAGTACCGTCATAGGCATACACATCAAAGGTTTTGAAAACGATGGTTTGGAAGTATTGACCAATATTTTGGGTAAAGGTATTCAGCAAATATACCGTGTTACCCATCACCAATATCGCGATTAATAGCAATATCGACGATAGCATATTAAATTCGGATAAACGGCGGACGCCTCTTTCCACACCAGTCATCGCAGAGATCGCTGCGGCAGCGACCACACCTATGATGATAAAGGTTTGAACCATTTTGCTGGATTCAATCCCAAACACATGAGTCAAACCCGCATTGGCTTGCAATACACCAATACCCAAACTGGTCGCAATACCCATCAAGGTACAAACCACACCAAAGGTATCGATACCATCACCAAGCCAGCCTTTAATTAAGCGCTCGCCAAAGATAGGCGTCAGTGGTGAACGTAACGCGAGTGGCATGTTTTTGCGATAAGCAAAGTACGCCAATGCCATACCGATTAAGGCATAAATACCCCAACCATGTAGACCCCAATGTAAAAAGGTCTGCGACAGTGCTTCACGCATGGCCGCCTCACTACCAGGCTCAAGCCCTGTATGCGGCGTCAAATAATGCATCAACGGCTCAGATGCACCAAAGAACAATAAATCAATGCCGATACCAGCAGAGAACAGCATTGCTGCCCATGCTAAAAAGGGAAACTGGGCTTTTTCGTGGTCTTGCCCAAGCTTGATATCGCCATATTTAGAGAAGCCAACAAACAGGGCAAAAATACTATAAGCGGCTACCACCAGCATGTAGTACCAGCCAAAACTCTCCGATACCCATGCCATGCCAGCGCTTAATAATGTCTCGCTATAATCTGGAAACATGATCGTCCAGATTATCAATAAAATAGAAATAATAGCTGAGCCTAAAAAAACCGTCTTATTTAGAGTCAGGGATTTCGTCGCATCTTCTGATGGCGAGCTGTACATAAAAGACCTCAATAGGTAAATTAAACAGGGTCTGATATTGCTTTGTCCGTCATAACCTTATGACTGATAACCGCATGACATATAAATAACCGCATGACGCACAAAGCAGTACCAATCAATAACAATTTGCTAAGCAATGAAATCTACCTTTAGCAAAACCTCAAAAACCAATAATACAAACTGAAATAACTGTCACGCTATAATCCGATAAAGATAGAAGAAATAAAGCGTGAGCAGAGTAGTGCTGATAAAAAAGACCTTTACTATGAAAGGCCTTCTTATTGAAATTGTCTTATATTATTCATTGTCCAATAGCTTAGACAGTCGTTTAGACAACAGAACTGTAATTACGCATCGGCTCCGCTCTGAGCGGCGCGCCATTGGCAACATAATAGTCTGCTGTTGAGCGTGGCAGCTGCACACCGCGCATCTTATCAACGATTTTTTCTGCCAGCATAATGGTGGTGGCGTTTAGGTTGCCGCTGATGATATTTGGCATAATCGATGCATCAACGACGCGTAGGCCATCGATACCATGTACCAGCCCTTCACCATTAACCACTGAATCATTGTCTTCGCCCATCGGACAAGTACAAGAAGGATGATAAGCCGTCTCACTGTGGTTACGAACGTACTCATCCAACTGCGCATCGGTCACCAAATCATCGGTCGGCGCAATAGCACGACCGCGATAAGGGTCAAGCGCTGGCTGATGCATAATCTCACGCGTGATACGCATCGCCGCGCGGAACTCTTGCCAGTCTTGGTCATGAGACATATAGTTAAATAAGATACTTGGATGCGCGCTTGGGTCTTTTGAGGTCAGCTTGACACGACCACGACTTGGCGAGCGCAATGAACCGACATGCGCTTGGAAGCTATGTGATTTGACCGCGCTACGACCATCATAACGCACTGCTAACGGCAAGAAATGATACTGAATATTAGGATGCGTAAATTTCTCATCGGTACGGATAAAGCCGCCACCTTCAAACTGATTTGAAGCACCAAGCCCTGTGCCATTAAATAGCCATTCCGCACCAATCGCTGGCTTGTTCCACCATTTATTGGCAGGTGCAATTGAGACCGGTAGCTTACATTCATACTGCATATACAGCTCTAAATGGTCTTGTAGATTATTACCGACACCCGGCAAATCTAAAATCTCAGTCACGTCCAAATCTTTAAGCCATTGACCAGGACCAATACCTGAACGCTGTAATAACTGAGGTGACGCAATCGCGCCCGATGAAACAATCACTTCACGAGACGCGTAGAATTTTTTGGTTTGACCTTGGTGTTCTACTTTGACACCGACAGCGCGCTTACCATCAAAGAGAATCACATCGGTCAATGCGCCCGTTAAAATGGTGATATTACTGCGCGGTTTGGCACGGTCAAGATAACCACGAGCCGTTGATGCGCGGCGACCATTGGGTGTCACAAAGCGATCCATTGGCCCAAATCCTTCTTGCTGATAGCCATTTAGATCATCTGTACGTGGATAGCCTGCTTGCACGCCCGCTTCAATCATGGCTTCAAACAGTGGATTGACTCCTGGCTTTGAAGTGGTCATCTCAACCGGACCACCGACGCCATGATAATCATTCTCGCCAGCGTCGCAGTTTTCTAGCTTTTTAAAGTAAGGCAGACAGTCCGAATAGGTCCAATCCTCTAAGCCTTTGATTTTCGCCCAATCGTCAAAATCGAGCGCATTGCCACGGATATAGCACATACCGTTAATCAACGATGAGCCACCAAGCCCTTTACCGCGACCGCAGTCCATCACGCGATTATTCATATTCGGCTCGGGATCGGTTTTGTATCCCCAGTTATAAGTCGTCCCTTGCAACGGCATGGCGAGCGCCGCTGGCATCTGGGTGCGAAAATCTAAGCGATGGTCTGGACGACCAGCTTCTAACAGCAACACCTTAATGTTGGCATCTTCCGTCAAGCGCGTAGCCAGCACATTTCCTGCTGAGCCTGCGCCAACAATGATGTAGTCATACTCAGGTGTGGTTGTTGTCATAAAATGCTCCATAATATAGTCTGTTTAAAATAAGAATTAATAAAATACAATTTATTAAAATACAGACTCAAACGCGCCCAACTCTACTTGAATAGATTTGGTCTGTGTATAGTGCTCAAGGGCTTCAATGCCATTCTCACGGCCAATACCCGAATGCTTATAACCGCCAACTGGCATTTGTGCAGGTGATTCACCCCAAGTATTTAACCAGCAAATACCGGCTTCAATCTGACCGATCACTCGATGTGCGCGAGTCAAATCAGCGGTTACCACCCCTGCTGCCAAGCCGTACTCGGTATCATTGGCACGGCGAATGACTTCTTCTTCGGTCTCATAAGTCAATATCGACATCACTGGGCCAAAGATTTCCTCACGTACAATAGTCATATCATCGCTGCAATCGGTAAACACCGTCGGGGCGACAAACGCGCCATTGGCAAGTTCGCCTGACGTGATACGTTCGCCGCCAGTCAATAGACGCGCGCCACCCTTTTTACCTTGCTCGATATAGCCAAGCACTCTGTCCATGTGCGTAAAGCTGACCATTGGACCCATATTGATGTTCTCATCCATTGGATCGCCCAATTTGATACGATTGGCGCGCGTTAAAATAGCCTCTTCAAATTTGGCTTGTAGCGCTTTAGGAATAAATACACGCGTGCCATTGGTACAGACCTGACCACTGCTATAGAAGTTCGCCATCATCGCAATGTCAGCAGCGGTATCGATATCGGCATCTTCAAATATGATTAATGGCGACTTACCACCAAGCTCTAAGGTCACGTCTTTAAGAGACGATGATGCTGCACTCGACATGACTTTTTTACCAGTCGGCACACCGCCAGTAAACGATACTTTGGCAATATCAGGATGCTGGGTTAATGCTTCGCCAACTTCGTAATTACCCTGCACGACGTTAAAGACGCCATCTGGCAAACCCGCTTCGGTAAATATTTCTGCCAGTTTTAAGGCGGTTAATGGCGTGACTTCTGATGGTTTAAAAATCATCGCATTACCTGCGGCCAACGCAGGACCCGCCTTCCACATAGCGATTTGGATAGGATAGTTCCATGCGCCAATTCCGGCTACCACGCCGAGTGGTTCCTGACGGGTATAGACAAAGCTGCTATCACGCAGCGGAATCTGACGACCTTCAATCATTGGCGCGAGCCCTGCATAGTACTCAACGACATCAGCACCAGTGACGATATCGACATACTTGGTCTCAGAGTAAGCTTTACCCGTGTCTTTGGTCTCAAGTAACGCCAGCACATCGTTGCGTTCGCGTAGTATGGCTACTGCATTTAACAAAATACGACTACGCTCAACTGCCGTCATCGCTGCCCAAACTTTTTGACCTTTTTGCGCCGCTTTTACCGCTTCGTCTATCTGCTCATCGGTCGTTTGCTGAATAGTGGCGAGCACTTCACCCGTCGCTGGATTAATATCTTCAAAAGTAGTCAGCGTTTCATCGACAGCCAGATAGCGACCGTTAATATAAGCGGTTTGTACTTGTTCTAAATCGATAATGTCTGTTAAGTTACTTAGATTTGGGTTCGGATTTGGGTTTGTCTTTGAATCTGTCATGAGTTCTCCTGTCGACGACTGGCAAAAGCTTTATAAAAAGCGCTTATACCAAATAATTTCGTCATTGTTTAAGTTTTAAAAAATAAAATTTACGTGGTTCTTTCTTAAGGTTTTTTTAATGAGTTATTTGAGAGCTATGTTTTAATCATTCTCAGGTTGCGTCATCTTTATCAAACGCGCGCGTAATGATTTTTTGTCCGATATATTAATTCCTGAAAAATCAGAAAGCCAAATACCATCAGCGACCAAACGCACCATACATAGCGTTTCAGTATTATCGGTTGCTTTATGCTTTTCCAATTGCTCATTCGACCACGCAGCCCACAACTCACGCAGCTCGCTATCACCCAGCATCAATACATACAAAGTGGCTTGATTATCAAACTCTTCCTGCCCTTTTTCGCCCAAGCTAATCGTGGCATCGATATAAGCGCGGGTGAAAGAACCATAACGCACAGGGTCTTGCGCCATAGCTTGATTGACTTCTGCCTCAAACTTCGCCATCGCATCATGAAACACTTCAAGAATGAGCGCATTCTTAGTAGCAAAGTGATGCATCACGCCACCTTTGGTCACCCCGACTGCATCAGCAACGGCTTGAAAGGTCACTTTAGACAGCCCCTGCTCTAACGTGATTCGTGCCGCTTGATCTAGCAGTGCACGGCGCACCATTTCTGGCTGTTTTTTACGTTTATAAGGGTTTTCTGTTTCCATCTTTATTTCCATGTTTGTTTTCACCTACCTGTCAGTGCACCACAGAGTTAGACAGTAAGTTCATTACAATGACACCGCCGACAATCATCGCAATGCCTACCACCGCTGCGGTATCGAGATTTTGCTTAAAAAACAGCAAGCCCACGAGCGAGGTCAAAACAATGCCCAATCCGCCCCACAGCGCATAAGCGATACCAAGCGGAATGATTTTGAGAGTTTGGGTCAACAAGTAAAACGAGATAGCATAAAGCACGCCCATAATCAGGGTCGGCACCAAACGCGTAAACTGCTCTGACTTTACTAAAAATGTCGTGCCAATCACTTCACAAATGATAGCAATGGCTAGGTAGCCGTAAGCAATAGTGGTAGGACTCATAGTTAAGATACCTGCTTCAAATCATGCATATCTTCTCGATTAAGCATAAGTTAGTCTGCATAAATAGTTTGAGTATGCATTAAAGAAACCATACGGTCGGTATTGTATAGAAATAATTTAGCAATGTGAAGGGCTGGTTTATGCTATTTTGTTTCATTGCATACAAACGATTGTCTTATTATTCAAAATACTAAGTCGAAAATCTACACGATTTATCTGATTAAATTGCAATTATGATTTTATAGTCATTCTGCATAGATAAGGATTTCAGCTATTTTTAGCTCATTTAGCATGACTATTGAGCGAATTGAAGACACGCCCTAGCTAATAAATAAAAATTGTAAAGGTCAAAATGTGCCAAAGCAGTTCGTTTTATCAGGGATTACCGGTTATTTTTGACAGATTACGACAATATTTATAATTAATGGCGTAATAAGGTTGACAGCCTATAACTACTTGGCTAAAATGTGCTCCTCTTAACGCAAACAAGCAATGCTTTTTAGCATCATGTTTGTTGAACTTGTCGTTATGACCGCTTATTCTCCAATAGCTCAGTTGGTAGAGCAACGGACTGTTAATCCGTGTGTCCCTGGTTCGAGCCCAGGTTGGAGAGCCATATACTAAAAACCTTCATCATTATTTGATGAAGGTTTTTTTATGTTGCCCGTTTTATGGTAATAATATTAGCACTGCCGTGGTGTTCTTTTAGGCGTTTTTGTTGTATGGTAAGGATAGTTTGATTGAGTCAGTTTTCGTCTGAGTGCTTTACTCCTACTCACTAAAAGTAATGGTTTATTATGATACCTGTACGTATAAAAAATAAGTTTTCTGATCATCCGCAAAAAATCATGCGTCCGGTCAGTATTCGCTTGTCTGAAGAAATGATTGAGCTGTTAGAAGCGACCTCATCGGAGTTGGGATTTAAACGTATCCAAGGACTGATTCGTCTATATATTCGTCAAGGTCTAGACCGTGACCATCAAGATTATACCTTAGCGCATGACGAAGTATTTATCGAGACCTTGCGTAAGCGCGGTGTCAGTCAACGCATCATCGATGAAGCCATTGTGGTAACCCATAATAACAATATCACTCACCCATTGTCTGAGCTGCAAAACGACGACTAAGCGCGTGACTCTTAACCGTTAAAGTTTACTGATTTCCAAAAAAAGACTGAGTCTGCTTAATAGCGCTCAGTCTTTTTTTGGCTTTGATAAATCCCTATTTTTCTGTCTGTGAATTTGAATACAGTCATTAGCCATAATTCAACACAAAAGACAATTAAACGAGGTATATTAATAATAGTCATTATTCATTGTTATTCATTATGGCCGACAAGGAGGTACACAATGAGTGGGTTACATCAGTATTTCAGCAAAGCCTTTTTATGCACTTGGCTATTAGCACTGCCTTTAACACTGTCTTTAACATTGCCACTCGCTGGGTGCTCAGCGCCGCAAGCGGATCCCAGTAAAAAAACCATTCCGACCAACTCTGACCAATGGCAAAAGAAACTTGGAGCGACTTTTGAGGAGCTACCAAAGTCCGACCAACAACTGCTGAGCCGCTATATGCTACGTATGAAGTTGAGCGGCGCTTATGAATCAGGTGCTATGCCGCGTATTACTATCAAGCAAGCGCTGATACAACAACGTGAATACGAGCGCTTACATCCCAATAATCCAACTGGTAAAAAAAGTCCTATTATTAAAAGTCAGCAAGCTGCATCAGCCAATGCACAGAACTATCCGGTTGCCCTATTACCTGTCAAAACCAGTGATAGCGACAGCTTAAACCAAGTAAAACTACAATTTATGCTCTCAAATCATGGCAAGGTTGCTATTCAAAGTTTCAAAGGCACATTGACCATGCAAGATGCAAAACTGGAAAAAGGTAAACGCTTCAACATACCGCTCACACAATTCGAGCCAGCTATAAAGCCTGAACAATCTGGCAAGATAATTATCGAGAGTAGTATTGAGGACATCAACGTCATGCGCGCTATCAGAAACGCCCACGACGTGACGATAAATATTAGCAAAGGCATGCTAGTTTTAGAAGACGGACAACGAGTTGAATTTGATGAGTCATTAATGAAGTAAATGAACTCATTCAAGCTGCTAAAAAACATCTATAAAAAAAGCCCCAATCAATTACTGATTGGGGCTTTTTTCGAATTTGGCGGAGACGGAGAGATTCGAACTCTCGAAGGGCTATGAACCCTTGTCGGTTTTCAAGACCGGTGCATTCAACCGCTCTGCCACGTCTCCATTGGTGCATCATTATATAGATATCATCTCATAATGCAAGCGATTCATATTAAAAAAATGAAATTAATTTGCCGATGGTTTTAAATCAATGACTTACCGTTTGCTCGCAACTCTTTAATCAGCTTTTCAGCTTAACCTATTCACTTGAAGCCGTTTTATTTGCTCGAAGCTAAATGTAAGCACATATCAAGCAACCTGTTGGCATAGCCCCATTCGTTATCATACCACGCAAAAACTTTATACTGGTCGCCTACGTGCATAAGCTGTTGCCCATCAATAATCAGTGACTCCGTTTGATGAATAAAGTCACTTGAGACCAATGGCTCATCGGTATAGGCCATGATATCGAGTAAGCAACCTATGCTAGCCGTTTTAAGCACATCACGAATCTCTTCTATACTGACATCTGGAGTATCAAAGACAAAGGTGACATCAATAGCGGCAACATCGATGGTCGGCACTCTGATTGAATGTCCATTTATTTTACCAACCATCGCTGGCAACACCCGTTCTGTCGCAGCGATACTACTAGAAGTAGTTGGGATAATATTATGACCGGACGCACGCGCGCGCCTTGGATCGCGATGGGCTTGATCCAGCACCGTCTGGTCAGCTGTGACCGCATGGATCTCAGTCATCATCGCTGACTTGACGCCAAACACTTTATCAAGGGTATCAATCAGCGGCACCAACGCCTGCGTGGTACAAGAGACGCTCGATATAATCGGCAGCTCACGCGTGAGCTCCTCGGTATTAACGCCCATGACGATACAAGCATCGACATCATCAAAGGGTGCAGCACTGATAATGACTTGCTTGGCGCCAGCTTCGATGTGCAATTGCGCTTGGGCGTAAGAGCGAAAATGACCCGTACACTCAAGCACGATATCAACCCCCAGTTCCTGCCAAGGTAGCTTTTTTGGATCAGGTTCTGAGAGCATGTTAATACAATAGGTATGATTGTTTTTTGTCAGGCAAAGCTGACTTTTACTATTATCATCAACTGCCCCAGTTCCAGCTACAATTTCAGCACTAACGCCCAGTCGACTTAAACGACCATGGGTACTGTCAAATTTTAATAAATGCAATAAAATATCGGCGGCGGCTAAGTCATTAATCGCGACCACATGAATGGCTCGACCCAACACTTCAAAGCGCTCTAGCAATGCACGCAATATATTACGCCCTATACGACCAAAGCCGTTAATAGCGACTCTAAGTGGCTGCGTATGCTCACTGGTGGCATAAAACGTCGCTGCTACAGCAGGATCAGAAGTTAATTGATAAGTAGCGCTAGAAAAATCAGGCATAAAAAGGCATCGCTATAATAAGGGTATATAAAAGGGCGCGACTATGAAACCAAACCAACAAGCTATAAAATCTGCCGTTTAAGCAGCGCTTTTATGGTTGGCTAAAAGCTCTGGTACGTTTAGCAAGCACTGTTAAGCAAGCACTAAGGCGTGATAAAGATCAAAGCTAGACGAATGGTATTGTAATCAATACTCTGCTTAAGATGGTCAAATATTGGACGCAGTTTGATACTGCCATCATCATTAAAGTCGTTCGGATTATTAGCGACTTTAATCGCCACATAAGCATTACCTACCGCTGTCATCACCTCGGCATCGGGACGCAGATGATCACAGGCGAGGCTTGGGTCTTGAGATTTTAACTCACCGATATGGCGCATAATGGTCGATTGCGACAACTGACGCGCTTGCGAGATTTCCGCAATTGACAAACTCTCTTCTAATAAGATTCGGGTCGCTAGCAAGGTGCTTTCTGACTTATCAGAGATTTGATTGCCCAGCTTCTGTTTTTTATCTATTTGCGCTTGCTGTTGCTCGCGGCGCTTCTTCTGCAAATTGGCATAAGCATCAATCACTGACTTACTTAGCGTACCGCCCGATTTTAAAATAAACTTCTCATGTGCCTGCGTCATGCTCTCTTCATCGAGCATGGCGTAATTGGCATCAGCCTCATCAGACAATACTAAAAAGCGTTTGTCCGCGCCGCGTGCGAGCGGATCAAGTTGCAAACTCATGTCATTCATACCGAGCAGTTGCAGCCCTGCCAGCGATTTTAATCGTGATAATGCCACATAACCTTGGCCAAGCTCAAAGGTGCGCGACAAGTCAATCTCCGCCGCATCAAGGGTCATACCTTGCGATTTATGAATGGTAATCGCCCAAGCTAAGCATAATGGTACTTGCTCATAGCTTGCCAGCACGTCACCAGTCTCATCTTCGATAATCCATTCTTCCGGCTCAGCAATGACTTCACGACCAGAATTTAGCCGAACCACAGGCATTTTTTGCGTGCTTGGCTTTTTAACTTTTGGTTTATCTTTGTCTTTGGTAGTCTTTTTACCTTTGCCTTTTATATTCTTATCAGCATCATTTTCAGTGCTTTCACTATCGTCTTCTATCAAATCATCACTATTATCTTTATCATCATTAATTTTTACCGCAGCAAAACCAATCAGCTCGCCCATCGTGCCATTAGAGACTCCTAGCTCGGTATTGTTTTTAATAAACATTACCTTGGCACCGACTTTTAATACCAAATCATCTTGGGTACGGACGGTCTTTTTCAGAGTCTCAACCAGTTTACTATCACCCGTAGAGGTTGCGGTAAAACGCATCATCTCGCCATCTAATGCGGCAAGTTCTTTATCATTGATACTATTGACGTTGAGATTATGGGTATACAAACGGGTACGTTTGATATCGACGTTTTGATCAAAGGTCGCCTCTAAAGCTGCAATCGCTTCAAAGGTCACTTCTTGCCTGCGAATTTGATTGAGAATATCATCCAAATCAAGACCGCCATTAGCCGCCTCACTGACTTGCCGATGCTGCTCAGACAGATAGCAAATATGAAACTTAGCATCGAGCCAAGCTTCAGACATAAAGGCAAATTTTTCACGGTTGGTTTCACCCTTGCTGCCAATCGGTGGCAGCTGGAAGAAGTCCCCAGCAACAACAACCTGAATACCACCAAACGCTTTATCATTTTTACGCACATGCTTAAGTACTTGGCTGACCAAATTGAGCTGCTTGGCATGCAACATCGATATCTCGTCGATAATTAGGACAGCAGTATCTTTTAGTCTATCCGCTAAGAACTGTTTGCGCGATAGATTGCTTAAATCACGATCAGTGAGCTCATCCTTAATGCCGATGCCCGACCAACTATGAATGGTCGTGCCATTCATATGTGTGGCGGCAATCCCCGTACTCGCGGTCACAGCCACAGGGACACGGCGCGCGCGCAAATAGTCAATATATTGATTGAGAGTATAAGTCTTACCTGAACCTGCTGAGCCCGTCAAAAATACATTTTGACCCGTTTTTAAGATATCAAGAGCAGAAGATTGACGCATATATCTAAACCAATTTAGTTAATAGTAATAAGAAAAGAGCTTAAGAACAGGTTATGAGGGAAAAGCTATCCACAATTATAACAGCTACGCCAGTTTTGCGAACCACTTTAACCCGTCAAGCTTACATAACCTAAAGTTATATGATACGAAGTATATCATTATAAAAAGTCATTATCGCTCAAAGCCAAAGCTCAGTACGATAGAGTCATAACTTGGTCAGGAAGGCCAGGTATGTTTATCCATATAACCATAGTACACAACAAGGAATCGTTCATGTTATACGCCTATCCCAATACTGAAAAAAGCCCCGTTCAATTCCGCAAAAAATATGACAACTTTATCAATGGTGAGTGGGTCGCGCCAGTCGATGGTGAATACTTTGATAACTCAAGCCCAATCGATGGTAAAGTTTTTTGTCAGGTCGCACGCTCAAAAGAAGCTGATATTGAAAAAGCCCTTGATGCCGCTCATGCTGCCAAAGACGCATGGGGCAAAACCAGTGTCACTGAACGCGCTAATCTATTGTTAAAAATCGCTGATAAGATGGAAGCTAATTTAGAGGCTATCGCTATTGCTGAATGCTATGAAAACGGTAAGCCCGTACGCGAAACCTTGGCTGCCGACATTCCACTAGCTGTCGATCACTTTCGCTATTTTGCCAGTGCCATTCGCGCCCAAGAAGGTGGTATCAGCCAAATCGATGAAGACACCGTCGCCTATCACTTCCATGAGCCACTTGGCGTCGTCGGTCAAATCATTCCTTGGAACTTTCCTATCCTAATGGCAGTTTGGAAACTTGCCCCTGCCCTTGCTGCTGGTAACTGCGTTGTACTCAAACCTGCTGAGCAAACGCCAGCTTCTATTTTATTCATGCTAGAAACCATCGGTATCGCTGATATATTACCAAAAGGCGTACTTAACGTCGTCAATGGTTTCGGTGTTGAAGCTGGTAAGCCTCTAGCATCTAACCCACGTATTAATAAAGTGGCTTTCACTGGCGAGACCACCACTGGTCGTCTCATCATGCAGTACGCTAGTGAAAACATCATTCCAGTAACGCTAGAGCTTGGTGGTAAGAGTCCAAATATTTTCTTTGCCGATATCATGGATGAAGACGACGATTTCTTGGACAAAGCGGTAGAAGGCTTGGTCATGTTTGCGCTCAACCAAGGTGAGGTCTGTACTTGCCCTTCACGCGCATTGGTACATGAGAGCATCTATGATGAATTTATGAAACGCTGTATCGCCCGCGTTAAAGCCATCAAAATGGGCAACCCACTTGATACCGATACCATGATTGGTGCGCAAGCCAGCTCAGATCAGTTAGAGAAAATCCTCTCTTATCTTGATATTGGTAAAAAAGAAGGCGCCAAAGTATTGGTTGGCGGCGAACGAGCCAAACATGAGGGAGATTTGGGAGATGGCTACTATGTGCAGCCGACTATCTTTGAGGGTACCAATGACATGCGCGTGTTCCAAGAAGAAATCTTTGGACCTGTACTCGCCGTCACAACCTTTAAAGACGACGAAGAAGCCATGAGCATTGCCAATGATACATTATATGGTCTAGGCGCTGGCATCTGGACACGTAGTGTACATAAGGCCTATCGTTTCGGACGTGGCATCCAAGCTGGTCGCGTATGGACCAACTGCTATCACATCTATCCATCGCATTCTGCATTCGGTGGTTATAAACAGTCTGGTATCGGCCGTGAGAACCATTTGATGATGCTGGATCATTATCAACAAACCAAAAATATGCTGGTGTCTTACGATCCTAAAAAAATGGGGTTCTTTTAAGCCAACGTTCGAAGCACTTTGCAATCGAGGTTGCAAAGTGTGTTAGGTATATTCACAGATTATTTTTATGCAACAACTCTAACAAGGAAGAATTATATGAGTAATAAAATGAAAGCCGCCGTATTACATGAGTTTAACCAACCATTACAGATCGAAGAAGTTGATATTCCAACGCCAGGCGCTGGTGAGATTGTCGTCAAGATGCAAGCATCTGGTGTCTGTCATACTGACTTGCATGCCATTGAAGGCGATTGGCCTGTAAAACCTAGCCCACCATTTATCCCTGGACATGAAGGCGTTGGCCTGATTACTGCCGTTGGTGAAGGTGTTACCCATGTAAAAGAAGGTGACCGTGTTGGTGTACCTTGGCTCTACTCTGCTTGTGGTCACTGTACCCATTGTTTAGGTGGCTGGGAAACCTTGTGCGAGCGTCAACAAAACGCAGGCTATTCAGTCAATGGCAGCTTTTCAGAATACGTACTGGCCAATGCCAACTATGTCGGTATCATCCCTGAAAGTGTTGACTCGATTGAAATTGCACCCGTTTTATGTGCAGGCGTCACCGTGTACAAAGGTCTTAAAATGACCGACACCAAGCCTGGTGATTGGGTTGTTATTTCTGGTATCGGTGGTCTCGGTCATATGGCCGTACAATACGCCATTGCGATGGGACTCAACGTTGCGGCAGTCGATATCGATGACGAAAAGCTCGCATTTGCCAAAAAACTAGGCGCGACCATTACCGTCAATGCTAAAAATACAGATCCTGGTACTTACTTAAAAGAAGAAATTGGCGGTGCTCATGGCGTGTTAGTAACAGCCGTATCTGCTATCGCGTTCGATCAAGCGTTGAGCATGGTCAGACGTGGTGGCACGGTGGTCTTTAACGGCTTACCAACTGGTGACTTCCCTGTTTCTATCTTTGATACGGTGCTCAACGGTATTACCATTCGCGGCTCTATCGTCGGTACGCGTCTCGACTTACAAGAGTCGTTGGACATGGCAGCAGCAGGTAAAGTAAAAGCCACTGTTAGCGCTGAGCCGTTGGAAAACATCAACGATATATTTGAACGTATGCGTAACGGCAAAATCGAAGGTCGCATTGTGATTGACTACAGTATGTAGTTATAGTTGATTCAGTTTAAAAGAGAGTCAAGGCAACCGAGCGCAGATGTATATGTGATACCTCAAGTGAGGTTAACGCTGTAACTCTTTTATAGAGGATTGACTATATTGCTTGTGAGATTCTGACATTGTCTTAATGCTTCACACATTTAATCACAAACCATCAGTCGTATCGTCTTCATTCACATGCTATAAATGATGTGAGTGAAAACGATACGGCTTTTTATATTCTCATCCAGTATGACACTTATACTTAATAAGACGCTCATAGCTAATGAGACGTTTTCTACAATTACATTCTATATGATAAGGAAATCATCATGAAAGTCAAAGCGACAGAGTCCTGCATAGACTTAATCGAACTACTGAAATCCAAGCACGGTGAGCTGATGTTTCATCAATCTGGTGGCTGCTGTGATGGTAGCTCCCCCATGTGTTATCCGCTAGGTGAGTTTAAGGTAGGCGGCCAAGATGTATTGGTCGGTGAGATTGCTGGCTGTCCATTCTATATGGGCAAAGCGCAGTACAAATTATGGCAAAATACGGATTTGACCATTGATGTGGTTGACGGGCGTGGCGCCAGCTTTTCGCTAGAAATTCCTGAAGGCAAACGCTTTATTGTACGTTCAGAAATTTGCTCAATATAAATGGCTGTTAGAGCGTACCCTTATTTCGAAATGGTGATAAATACTGCTAAATATCCTCAAAAAACCTATCAATAGGCTCCTATAGATAGTCTATTTTCTCTATCTACACGCTCTAGTCATTTTTATTTTATTATTCTGGCAAAATAATAGATATTGTAAAGAGTAGCTTACTTTGAAAAGCTCGTTTTGATTAGCATGGATGCTACAAGGAATAGAACATGGAAGTCGACGCAAAATTTGATTATGTCATCGTTGGTGGCGGTTCAGCAGGCTGTGTACTTGCCAGCCGTCTCACAGAAAACCCAGACATTAGTGTTTGTTTATTAGAATATGGCGGCGATGGTAAAGACCTCGCGGTACGCGTACCTGCTGGCTTAATTCTTTTGGTACCAGGTAAACCTCTCAAATTAAATAACTGGTGTTTTCACACCACTCCTCAAACGCATTTAAACGATCGACGCGGCTTCCAACCACGTGGACAATGTTTGGGTGGCTCATCGGCCATCAATGCTATGATTTACACCCGTGGTAGTGCGCTAGACTATGAACGCTGGGTTGAGCAAGGTTGTAAAGGTTGGGGGTTTGAAGATGTACTGCCCTACTTTATCAAAGCAGAAAACAATGTACACGGTGCCGATAAACTACACGGTGACAGCGGACCGCTGCATGTTAGTGACTTACTCAGTCCGCGCGATATCTCCAAAGCATTTGTAGAAGCGGCCGTTGCCAATGGTCTTGATCACAACTCAGATTTTAATGGTGAAAAGCAAGACGGCGCAGGATTGTATCAAGTCACCCACTTCCATGGAGAAAAGCAAGGGCAACGCTGCTCTGCCGCAGCCGCCTATCTACATCCCGTTCAAAATCGTTCGAATTTGACCGTCATTACCCATGCGCAAGCCAACCGTGTCATTATTGAAAACCATCAAGCTGTTGGCGTGGCTTACGAAAAAGACGGTGTCGAGCATCGCGTGATGGCACACCAAGAGGTCATACTATCAGGCGGTGCTTTTGGCTCCCCTAAAGTCTTAATGTTATCAGGCATTGGTCCTGCTGAGCATTTGCAGGCGCACGGTATTGAGGTCGTGGTCGATGCCCCTGAAGTCGGTGGCAATCTACAAGATCATCTGGATGTAGTTTTTGATTATGAAGTGAATACCAAAGATGTCATTGGGGTTGGCTTGGCGACTATTTCGACCTTAACCAAGAGCATACGCCAATGGAGAAAGGATGGCACTGGCCTATTGTCTACTAACTATGCAGAAGCGGGCGCGTTTTTTAGCGTCGGTGATGATCCAAAAGAATGGCCAAATACCCAATTGCACTTTGTGATCTCGCGCGTGATTAACCATGGCCGTGATATCAAACGTGGCTTCGCTGTCTCTTGTCACACCTGCTACCTACGTCCTGAGAGTCGCGGTACGGTCAGGCTGGACTCTGCCAATCCCTCAGATGCGGTATTGATTGATCCAAACTATCTATCACACCCTAAAGATGTAGAGTACATGGTAGCAGGCGCTGAGCGTACGCGCGCCATCATGCAAGAATCTCCAATGGCCGAATATATTACCGAAGACTACCCTGCCCCCTATATCGAAAAAGATGGCATGCTTGGCTATATTCGCAATAAGTCAGATACCATTTACCATCCGGTGGGCACTTGCCGCATGGGGTCAGATAATAACTCCGTAGTCGATTTAGAATTAAAAGTGCGCGGCGTCAGCGGATTACGCGTGATTGATGCGTCGGTCATGCCAACGTTGATTAGCGCCAATACCAATGCACCAACGATTATGATTGCTGAAAAAATGGCCGATCTTATCAAAGCCAAACATGAAAACGTTGAGCAAGCTGTTTCATAAGAGACAGAAGAAGGATGAGCACCTTATTACGGGTGCTCTTTTTTAAAAATCTTATCTACTAAAAACTTCATATTCAATAAAGCGAGAATAAGCTGATGGTATAAGAATGTGGCTCATATTTTTTCGTCGCTATCTTTAGGACTTATTTAGGCCATTCTATATTAGCAATCTATTTTCTGGCTTTAGAATATCTAAAAAATCGACAAGCTGCGTTAGATTGCTAAATTCACTGGCTATTAGGGTATTAGGGTATTAGGGCTTGTCCTCATTTTAAAAATAAGGACAAGCCCTAATACATTCGGAAATAAAGATATTAAAACGGTACATTTTCTATCAAAATTATCTTAGAGATGGCTTGCGTTACCACTGTTTAAAAGAGTATATTTAAACGACTTATTTATATCAGTATTTTTTGCAAACTTGAATCAAGGTTAAGGTCTGTTGAATTTTTTATCTTGTATACAAAAAAACGATATAAGCAATTGCTTTAAAGGGAATTAAAAGCACGTCAAGTACATTTATGGGTCAAAAATGACTCTATAAATATATTGGCGAATATTTATAATTACATAGGATGTAATAATGCAAAAATCACTCTTCAAATTGACCTTATTGGCGACGGTTATCTTAGGTATCAGCGCCTGTAGCGGCGACAACAAAACTACAGATGACTCTGCTGCCAGCTCAGACGCTAAAGCCGCGAAAACCCTACTTTATTGTTCAGAAGGCAGCCCTGCTGGCTTTGATCCCGCACAGTACACCGCAGGTACTGATTTTGATGCGAGCGCCTATCCTATCTATAATGGCTTGGTGGAATTCAAAAGAGATGGCACTGAGATTCAGCCAGCCTTAGCCGAAAGCCAGGATATTAGTGAAGATGGCAAGACTTATACCTTTAATCTGCGCAAAGGCGTCAAATTCGGTAAAACCGATTACTTTACCCCAACCCGCGATTTTAACGCGGACGACGTGGTCTTTACGCTAGAACGTATCACCAATCCTGATTTTGAATTTAATAAAGCCTATCCTGCTGAGTTCCCGTATTCTGTCGGCATGGGGCTGCCTGATCTGATCTCTACTATCGAAAAGGTCGATGACAATACCGTGAAAATCACTCTCAGCGAGACCAACGCGCCGTTTTTACAAAACCTAGCGATGGCCTTTGCTTACATCGATTCTGCTGAATATGCAGACAAGTTAATGGCTGCTGGTAATGCGGCTGACATTAATACCAAACCTGTTGGTACCGGACCTTTCGTCTTTACTTCCTATCAAAAAGATGCGCAAATTCGTTATACCAAAAATCCAGATTATTGGAACAAAGACGATATTCATATCGACAATCTAGTGTTTGTCATCACCAAAGACTCGGCGGTTCGCGCGCAGAAAGTGCAAGCTGGCGAATGTCATGTGTCCGCTTATCCAAAACCTGCCGAGATTGACTCTGTTAAAAAATCCGGTAAGGCCACCGTCCTTGATCAACCCGGCTTTAACGTCGGTTATGTCGGCTACAACGTAGAAAAACCAAAGCTTAGCGACCTTAAAGTTCGTCAAGCATTAGATATGGCCATCAATAAAGACGCTATTATTAACGCCGTTTATCAAAGCGAAGGGCTTAAAGCCACCAACCCTATGCCACCAACACAATGGGGTTATGATAAATCGATCAAAGACGCGCCTTATGACGTCGAAAAAGCCAAGTCCCTTATGAAAGAAGCAGGCGCAGATAAGCTTGCCATCAATCTCTGGTATATGCCCGTTCAGCGCCCTTACAATCCAAATGCCAAACTCATGGCGGAAATGCTACAAGCAGATTGGGCGAAGATTGGTGTTAATGCCAAGCTGGTCACTTACGAGTGGGGCGAGTATCTAAATCGCGCCGCTAAAGGCGAGCACGATGTTATTCTAGCTGGTTGGACCGGTGATAATGGGGACCCAGATAACTGGCTTGGTACCCTATTATCTTGTGATGCGGTCGGTGGTAACAACTACTCGCGCTGGTGTAATAAGGACTTTGACAGTTTAGTGACCAATGCCCGTCAAATTACCAATCAAGATGATCGCGTCAGTGATTATGTACAAGCTCAGCAGATATTCAAAGAGCAACTGCCTTGGACAACGATGGCACATTCGGTGGTAACCGTATTCACGGCACCAAACGTTGTCGATTATAAAATTAGTCCACTAGGTTCAATACGCTTTGATGGTGTGAAGGTTGAATAACCTTGGCTAATTAAGTCCGGTACGACATACACGACTGTTTAATTGGTATTCGGCTGGGTCAGACTCTCTGCTCCAGCCGTATTTGTATGAGTTAAGCGCTTTGCTAAACACATTGCCAAACATATTGTCACGGACAGTCTCAGCACTGCTAATACGCTAATCATCGATCTATAACTATTGACCCTCAATTATTGAGCAGCCCATGCTACTGTATATTCTGCGTCGCATTGCCATTCTAATTCCCGTCTATCTTGGCCTAACGCTATCGACATTTACCCTGATTCGGCTCGTCCCCGGAGACGCCGTCGAGATTATGATGGGTGAGCGTATGGTCGATCCAGAGCTCCATGCTCGTGCCTTAGAAAGACTAGGATTAGACAAACCCCTCATCGTTCAATACTGGGACTATTTAACCGGTATCTTAACCGGTGATTTTGGTCAGTCCTTTCGTACCCGTACTCCAGTATTACAAGACTTCTTTGCCCATTTTGTGCCAACCTTAGAGCTGGCGGTATGCGCCATTGTTATTGCCAGTGTCATTGGGGTCAGCTTAGGTATCTTTGCCGCGCTGCGCCGTGGTACTTGGATTGATTACACCTTAATGTCAGGGGCGCTGGCTGGCTATTCTATGCCTATTTATTTATTGGGACCTATCCTAACCGGTATATTCGCCCACTATCTAGGCCTATTACCCGTCGCCGGTGTCATATCTGTCGCGCAGTTTTTGGACGTCAAACCTTTATATGGTTCATGGCTATTGGGTTCCTTGACTTCAGGTGAACCGGGCGCATTTTGGGACGTGGTAAAACATTTTACCTTACCGTCTATTGCCTTATCGACCATACCACTCGCGATGATTGCACGTATGACGCGCTCGGCGATGCTGGAGGTACTAGATGAAGATTATGTACGTACCGCACGCGCTAAAGGCTTATCGCCGCGCCGCGTGATATTGGTACACGTGATGCGCAATGCCTTGATTACTGTGGTGACGGTAATTGGCTTACAGATGGCAACCTTGCTCGCTGGCGCCATTATTACTGAGACTATCTTTAGTTGGCCGGGTGTTGGTAATTGGCTACTCGATGGCTTCTTTACCCGTGATTATCCTATTGTGCAAAACGGTATCTTATTGGTCGCCACCGCCTTGATTTTGGTTAGCTTATTTATTGATATTTTGTATGGTCTGATCAATCCGCGCATCAGACATACTTCTTAATTTAACATTGATAAATACTCATATTATAAATAGTGGCTATTGGTGTTTGCATGGTTTTGAGTGATTTTTTAGCAAATGCTTAATACTTATTAAGGCTAAAACTCTAAAACTTTAAATATTAGCAAAGCACTAGCCACTGTAGGAAATGCTCATGAAGCCTTCTGTTCTTCCCTCTGATCTTAAGCTGATGGCAGCGACACCGCCGTCGTCTTGGCAGTTATTTTTATCGACATTTTGCCGCAATAAAGGCGCGGTACTTGGTTTTATAGTACTGGCCTTGATGGTGATTATCGCCATACTTGCGCCCGCCCTTGCACCGCATGACCCTTATGAATTATTTACCGGTCAAGAGCAATTGCCGCCAGCGTTTTTAAGTGGCGGCGATACGATGTTTTGGCTTGGGACTGATGATGCCGGTCGAGATACCTTATCTCGGGTGATGTATGGCGCACGTTACTCGTTGTTTATCGGTCTAAGTGCGACGACCCTTGCTATGTTGGTCGGCGTCTCGCTAGGGCTTAGCGCCGCGTTTTGGCCAAAGGTTTGGGGCAAGGCGGTGATGCTAGTCAATGATATTTTGATGTCTTATCCAAGCTTGCTATTGGCGATTATTATTGCGGCTATCTTAGGGCCGTCTATGACCAACACCATTATTACCATTGCCTTGGTTTGTACCCCACCTTTTATTCGTCTGACACGCGCTACCGCCATGGTAGAGCTACAACGTGAGTACTTTGTTGCCTCGCAAGTCATGGGGGCTGGCGTGCTGCGCTTATTATTTATAACTATTTTACCTAACTGTATGGCACCGCTTATCGTCCAAGCGACAATGATTTTTTCCTCTGCTATTTTAGAAGCAGGCGCAATTGGTTTCTTAGGCTTTGGCGTGCAACCACCAGATGCCGAATGGGGCGCAATGCTCGGTACAGCGCGGCAATATATTCAAAGTAATGTTTGGCTCGCTATTTGGCCGGGTGTCGCCATCTTCTTAGCTGCCTTGTCGATTAACCTGACGGGTGATGGCTTACGCGATGCGCTAGATCCCAAATTAAAGCAGGTGACCTAAGATGACTGATACCTTAGATAAAACAGCGCTTACCAATACTTCTATGAATGGCTCGTTAATAAAAGAAGCGCCACTGTTGTTAGATATTGAAAATCTTTCGGTCACTTTTGGTCAAGGCGCACGTGCTTTTCGCGCCGTCGATGATGTATCATTAAAAATCACCCAAAGCGAAGTCATCGCCGTCGTCGGTGAATCAGGCTCAGGTAAGTCGGTCACTATGATGGCGCTCATGGGACTTCTGCCGCCCTCTGCGACAGTTCGTGCCAAGCGGGTGATGTTTGATAATAAAGACATGCTGAGTATGTCAGCCAAAGAAAAGCGCGGCATCATTGGTAAAGATATTTCCATGATTTTTCAAAATGCCATGTCTTGTCTAAATCCGAGCTTTACCATTGAGATGCAACTGGGTGAAGTACTGCGTAAGCATCTTGGACTGCGCGGTGCAGCGGTACAGACGCGTATCTTAGAGCTGCTCGAACTGGTTGAGATGCCGGATGCCAAAAATCGACTTAAGGTCTATCCGCATCAATTATCGGGCGGTATGAGTCAGCGGGTCATGATTGCGATGGCGATTGCTTGCGAGCCAAAACTGCTTATCGCCGATGAGCCAACCACAGCGCTTGACGTCACGGTGCAAGCACAAATTATGGATTTGCTCGGGCGCTTACAACGCGAAAAGCAAATGGCAATGGTATTAATTACCCATGACTTGGGTTTGGTCGCGCAAAACTCACGCGATGTCGCCGTCATGTATGCCGGACAAGTGGTCGAAACCAGTACAGTGCCGGAGATTTTTCAACATCCTGCCCACCCTTATACCGAAGCTTTACTGCAAGCCATCCCTGAGCTGGCTATCGGTCAAGACAGGCTCAATAGTTTGCCGGGTGTGGTACCCAGCCAATATGATCGCCCAAGCGGTTGCTTATTGTCTCCCCGCTGTCCCTATAAAGAGCCCGCTTGTGAAGTACCGCCGCCCATTTTAGATACGCCCAATGGCAAAGTGCGCTGTATTCACTCTGAATTGCCTAATTTACCTACTCGCACCTCCACCCCTCACCCTGCTACTTTGGAGTCACAGCATGAGTCATAAAGTGGTCTTAAAAGCAGACAACCTACACAAGCATTACCCGGTATCGCAAGGATTGGGCAAGCCTAAAGCGTATGTTAAAGCCCTAAATGGCATCTCGTTTGAGCTTGAAGCGGGCAAAACGCTGGCGGTCGTTGGTGAGTCAGGCTGTGGTAAATCAACGCTTGCCCGCCAGTTGACCCTCATTGAAGAGCCCACTGACGGCGAGTTATTTATCAACGATGAAGCAACGACCGGTTATAGTAGAAAAGCATTAAAAGAGTTGCGTACCGAAATCCAGATGGTATTCCAAAACCCTTATGGCAGCCTAAACCCGCGTCATACGATTGGTTATCAATTGACTGAGCCTTTAGATATTCATACCAAGCTATCTAAAGAAGAAAAGCGCGACAAAATAAACGAGATGATGAGGCATGTCGGTCTACGTCCCGAACATGCGGGCCGTTATCCACATATGTTTTCAGGTGGACAACGCCAACGTATCGCCCTCGCCCGCGCGATGATGCTTAATCCTAAAATTGTCGTCGCTGATGAGCCAACCTCAGCGCTCGATGTGTCGATTCAAGCACAAGTATTGAATCTATTTATGGATTTGCAAGACGAATATCATACTGCGTACGTTTTTATCTCGCACAACTTATCAGTAGTACGCCATGTCGCCGATGATGTGATGGTGATGTACTTAGGTCAGGCCGTCGAACACGGCCCCAAAGAAGCGATCTATAATGCGCCAAAACACCCGTATACCATCGCCCTATTGGCGGCTGCCCCCACAGTAAATGGTCATAAAAACGATTTAACCCTACAAGGTGAGCTGCCAAGTCCGCTTAATCCACCAAGTGGCTGTGCACTACATAAACGCTGCCCCTATGCCAAGCAGCAATGTAGCGAAATAGAGCCACAACTGCGCGAATGGGATGGTCGATTGGTTGCTTGTTTACGCTTGGAAGAGATATATGGGTGAGAGATTCTAATAAATAATAAAACTGCTGCAATGGCGGTTTTATTATTTGTCAGCTTCAAACCAATCTTTTTTCTATCGAGATGTATTTTATAAAAATGTCTATCTTTCAATGTGCATCGCCGCTTCTAATGCAGCGGTGTCTTCGTGCATACGATATAAGCAAATCTTGCCTGCCTTATCAAAACGAACAATCATGGTCCAAAGACTGTTGAACACGTTGCCAGTATCCTTGACTGTGTGAGCCAATTCGCCAAACCTAACAATGTAATCATCGCTTGCGATAGAATCTTCCATCTCAAAAGTACCAAATTCAAACATCTGAGCCAGATTTTTAAAAAATACAGTGCCTGCCTCTCGACCAATGTGAGCGCCATAAATCGGCACTTGGCTGTCTCTCTCTTCTCGAAAGACCACAAATTTCACGTCTGCGTCACACAGCGCCATGGCTTGCTCGTAAGCCCCTGTAAAGACATGAGTGACGAACTGATCAAGGGTTTGGGTATTTACGGTTGTCTGCATAGGTTTTCTCACTATCATAGATGAATTCAATCGTGGCGTGTTGAGCTACCAGCGAGTGATACTCAGTCTAATGAGAAAAATGATAGATAAACAGACGACACCCACACGTCAACTGTGCAAATATGCACAATAGAATTTGCTAAGATAAAAGACTTATAACACAAGAGAATCGATATGCACTGGGACGATTTGGCTTACTTTGTTTGCTTGGTAGAAAAACAAACACTGACTGCGTGCGCTGAGGACATGAATGTGCAGCACAGTACGGTGGCTCGGCGTATCGAACACCTTGAGCAAACATTAGACGTCAACCTTTTTGATCGGCTGGGCAAACGCTACGTGTTAACTATCGAGGGCGAGCGGCTCTACCATCAAGCGGTAGAAGTCAAAAAAGAGATGGTCACTTTTCAAAGAATGGCAATCGATCAGAACGCTCTACAAGGCAAAGTGGTGGTATCCGCCCCACCTGTATGGGCAAATGAGGTGCTCATACCTGCTTTGGCTGACTTTCACCAGCGCTTGCCAGATATCGTATTGGCTTTAAGCGGTGATGTCAGTATGAGCAATTTACATCAACGAGAAGCCGATATCGCCATACGAACGCGCCGCCCCACTCAAGAAGACTTGGTTATTCGTACATTAGGGTCGTCGACTTATCGATTTTATACCCATAATAAATACCTCAAAGACACCAGACCTGAGCAATGGCAACTCATAGAGTTTCAAGCCAACGCCAGAGTGCTTGCTTGGTCGCAAGCGTTTATGCAGCAGCAAGACTATACGATTGCGTTTAGTACCAATGACTTATATATGGCGTGTCACGCGGCGCGTCAAAAAATAGGATTTGCGCTATTACCTGACTTTTTAGCCTGTCAGTACCCAGAACTGATAGCGGTTGACCCTATTAACAAAATCCCGATAACTACCTTAAAAGCTCATTCCTCAGCGAACAATTACGCGGCGGCTGAGCCATTACAACCTGAGCAGTTAGATACACAATCACCTATACCACTAGCACAATCGTATCCACTCTATTTGGTCATGCACCCAGATGTTCGGCGCTCAGCCCGAGTCAGAGCAGTAGCAGATTGGTTAATTGATTGTTCTAATCGATTAGAAGGGTTTGCGTAATATTTTGCTATTATTAAAATTTATTAATCGTGAAAAATCGTGAAAAACGTGATTTACACGAGCTATTATTGCAGGTATACTTCGCTAAAGTCATTATTTAACGAGAGGTATCCAATGTTGGAAAAAGAAATAGAATATTTAAATATTGTTACTCAGACCCTTATAGAAGAAGAGTTACTAGGCAATACTGTTTTAAGACAATGGCAAGTCATTACCAACTTAATAAAAGAGACTAGAACACTCAATATTAATAAATCTACGCTTATTAATATGACTGAAAAAGAAATGGGCAAAGTCACACCTACTAACTTTCGCAAACGCATTAGTATGCTAAACCAAGAGTTTGACGAGAATGATCTAGGTATTAATATCGAGAATAGTAAAAACAGTGTGGTTATCGCCATTGTTCAAGAAAAACTTAATGAAAATATTAATCAAAAGACTGCTGATTTTATTAAACAAAGCAATGTTCACAATGAGCTAAAAAATGATAAATTTGTAGCACCAAAGGCAAGTCCAAAACTTAACGAAACTAAAAGACAAGTATTATTTAGTTACTCATGGGAGTCAGATAAAGAAGAACTTACTATTCAGCGAAAATTTGCAGACATGCTAGAAACTGGTCTTAGTAATCCACCTGCTAAATATAAGGACAGTCCCAGAGTATCTTTATTCATTGACCATAAAGGTTTTGAATTAGGCGAAAATCAAACAGAACAGCAAGATACTATGTGTCAAATTACACCTGTTGCTGTTGTCTGCTACACACAGAAATATCTCTATTCTAAGGCTTGTCAACGTGAGATAGATTACTATTTATCAGAAGAAGGTCGAAATATTGTTAACCGTCGTGCTATCGTTGTACCGTTTGATTGTTCATACGGCGATATGGATAGTCGATTTCAGCAAAATCTTGCGCTCTCGCCTCCCAATACTTTCACTAATGGTCTAGATTTTTTTGACAGTGCATCACCTGCTGATAGAAAAATTTTTATCAATCATTTAGTTGAAAACATATACGATTGGTTTGAAAAAAATCCAAATCCACCAAAATTCGATAAACATTATGATGTTAAGAAAACCTTGCGAGATACAGGGAACAGTGTAGACCTGTCATCTGAAAAACCAGAATTTTTAAAAGGTAATACTCAACAGCATCAATACGAGGGTGCAATTGATATTGTTGACTATATGTATGAGTGGGCAACTAATACAACTGGTAAAGAAACACGGTTGTTCTATTTACTTGGTGACTTCGGTTCGGGAAAATCAACCAGCTGTCAAATGTTAACTAAAAAATTGATGAGTAACTATAATCAGCAAAAGCCTGAAAGCCGTCCTGTTCTACCCATCTACCTAGATCTAAAAAAATTGCTTAATGCATTCGGCAAGCAAGAAGATATTGTCACTCAATCTGTGAATAATTTGCTTGAAACTATGCTGAGTATAAGTGGTATTAACAATAATGTATCAGGGAGTACTATTATACAATTTGTTAAGGAATATCCTTGTCTTTTAATATTTGATGGATTTGATGAAGTAGGTCAAAAGCTCAACGCAGAGCAACAAACAGGTTTACTTAACAAGCTAATAGAAATATTCCCTAAAAGTATTTATCAGAAAGACCTTGAGCGTCTTCGTGAAGATGATGATGTAAAAGAACAGTCCACTGTTCCTGTCAATTCACGTATTTTAATAAGCTGCCGTACGCATTTTTTTAAAAGCTATGCGCAACAAGAGGCTTTTCATCAACTTTACTATCGTAATGAAACCAGCATTAGCGCTGGCGAAATTAAAAATTATCAAATCTACTATTTACTTCCCTTTACTAAAGAGCAGATCCAGAGCTATCTTATAAACTGGCTTGGTAAAGAAGATGCAGAAAAAGCAATAACATTCATTAATAACGTTCACGATTTATCAGGTTTATCCGAACGTCCCTTGATGTTAAATCTTATTCGAGATTTATTACCTGAATTACAGGAAGAGTTCAAAACTAACCCTCATATCAATGCTTCGACGCTTTATAAACTATTATTCGATAAGGTCGGATACCGCGATAACGAAAAGCATCTCATTCCTTTAGATGAAAAACGTAAGCTGTTAGGACGTTTTGCTTTATATCTTTGGCAACAAGGCGTGACTACCTTATATGTAGATGATTTAGACAGTTGGATGCTAGAACATCGGAACGATTACCCACAATTAAGTATCAAACTCAACTCAGGTCAATATGATCCCGAGTTAATATTGCAAGACTTACATAATGCTAGTTTATTGGTTAGAGATAATGATGACGAGTATCGTTTTGCACATACTTCATTCTTAGAATTCTTTGTAGCTGTGGGTATATTTGATACTGTCATAGGTTCAGATAATACAGAACAAGGTTTCGACTCTATATTCACACGAGACAACCTTAGTTATGAGATTGTTCAGTTCTTAATAGATTGGCGACTGGCTAGTCGAGAAGCCGAACAAATCAAATTTGATCAGAAATGGCAATTGCTTCAGCAGGCTGATAGTAGTGTTTCCGCTCGGCAAATAGCTTTTGATATTTGGTATTTTACTTACTACATGCGTCAAAACTTTACAACTTTAGAGAGTCCTAACTGGCAGTACCTGACACTTAATGATCTAAGATTTAATTCACACTTAGAGAATAATCCTTTAAACCTGAAAACTATCGATTTAACAGGGGCTAGTATTAGAGGATGCAATTTTACTTTTGTCAATTTTTCAAGTTTAAACTTAAAAAACGCTTACTTAGTACAAAATAAGTTTGAACATTGCATAGTGGAGAACGTTTCGTCTATCCAAGCTAAGTTTTATGGAAATAGACTGTATCGATGTAAAATGTCAGAAAAGTGTAGAAGTAACTTTTCTATATCGTCTAATATGGTAATCCCTTCTTCTTATAATAATCTGAACAAGCTTTTACCTATATCTCAACAACTAATAAATGAAACAGTACATTCCACTTCATTTAGTCTTCATCCAAATAGTATTCAAATATTGATAGGCGGACGTAGTGGTGCCACTATTTGGGAAATTCGTAAAGAAGATATAGTTTGTACTCATCAATTTGCTTGTGGGAAAAATATAAAAAGCTGTGAATTTAGTCCTGATGGTAGCCAGATAATTGTAATGGATTACGAAGAAGTCACTGTATATAAGGTAAATGAAAATAATATTAAAAAATTATATACCTTTCAACTAGAAAATTCTGTAGAGAAATGCCGATTAAATTCTGACTGTTCTAAAATATTTCTAGATGGAAGGCAGGGCGCTTATATTTGGGAAGTAAAAGAAGGGATGCCTAACTGTATATACCAAAATAAGGAAATTGAGAATGTAGTAAAGTATGAGTTAAGTCCCGATGGCTCTCAAATATTGTTAATGAGTCATGAAGGATTTAGTATCAAAGAAATAAAAAAAGAAGGTAATACTTATTTTCAAAGTTTTGACGTAATACAACGTATAAATGTATGTAAGTTTAGTCCTAATGGTAGTCAAATATTATTAGGAGGTGTGCACGGTGCAAGTATATGGAAAGTAGAAGACGACAGTCTAGTTTGTATACATCAATTTTTTAACGAAAGAACTGTTCGAAGTTGCCAGTTTAGTCCTGATGGAACTCAAATTTTATTAAACAGTATTAACGAGACCAGCATTTGGAAGGTAGATGTAAACAGAATTATCTGTACTCATAAATTCACTCAAAAACTAAATATTAAAAGTTGTCAATTCAGTAATGATGGTACTAAGATAGTTTCAAATAGTCAACTTAATGAAATTAGTATATGGGAAATAAATATAGATAGAATTGAATGTATATATCAATTTAATAGAAAAATACATACACAAATCTGTAAGTTTAGTCCAGATGGGACCACTCTTTTAATCGGGGATTATGAAAGTCTTAATATTTGGAAAATACAAGAAAACGTGCTTACTCTTTCTAATCGCTTTAAAGGTATACCCTTCATTCGAAGCTGTCAATTTAGTCCAGATAGTTCAAAGTTAGTTGTAATAGATATTATTGGTAAAGTTAGTATTTGGAAAATTGACGGAGAAAATTTTGAATGTATTCAAGAGATTACAGTTAATCAAGAAGTTCAAAGCTGCGAGTTTAGTCCAAACGGTTTATACTTACTCCTAAGTACTACAAGTGGTGCTAGTCTTTGGGATATAGATAATAAAGCTATTAACAGTATATATAGCTTTGCTGATGGACAAGACATTGAAAACGCTAATTTCAATGCTGACGGCTCTCAAATATTACTCATAGGTAGCATTAGTTCTAGTATTTGGAACGTAAATAAAGAGGGTGTTAAATGTATTCATCAATTTGATGAGCTACACTTAAATAGAGGTTCTAGGTTTAGTCCTAATGGAAATTATTTACTAATGATTGATGTCAAAGGAGCTAGTTTGTGGAAGGTAAATTTAGAAAAAGTTACTTGTCTTTATCGATTTGCAGATGGACAAAATATTAGAAGTTGTCTTTTTAATAAAGATGGTACTGAATTATTATTAGGAGGAAGTGAAGGTGTTAGTATCTGGTCAATAAGTAAGAAAGGCGTTTATTGTCTAAATCGATTTGCTAATGATTTACAAGTTTTCAGTATCGACTATAATTTAAGCAATGAGCTTATTGCTGTTGTTAGCTTAGACCATATTTATGTTTATCAATTAAATGAAGATAATGTGGAACTGAAAAATATAATACAATTATTCGATGATAGTGTCATTGATTATACAGACGACAGTTTTACTAGTATTAACTCTATACAAGGTAAAGCTTGGAAGTATTTATATAATAAAATTACTTATACTGACGGTGGTATTGAGATACTACCACCTGATACGCATCCAGATTGGGATAAAGCGTATAAAACGACTTAATCTTAACATCTATTTAGTCTATGAGAACCATGCTAATATTTCAATTAATTTTAAAAATAAAAAAAGCCACCAGATTTCTCTAGTGGCTCTTTTTTTATTCATAACAAAGTCAGGTTTATTACACCAAACTATTCACTGCTTCAACCACAGCGTCAGTTGTAATACCAAACTCTTTATACAAATCACTGGCAGGTGCAGATTCGCCATAAGTGGTCATACCGATGACTTTGCCATCTAGACCAACGAACTTATACCAGTAATCTACATGCGCCGCTTCTACTGCGACGCGAGCACGGATATTAGCAGGCAATACCGCTTCACGATAGCTAGCATCTTGCTCAACGAAAATCTCAGCACATGGCATAGACACCACACGGACGCCAATACCGTTTGCGCTCAATGTCTCGTATGCTTCCATCGCTAGGCCAACTTCTGAACCAGTGGCGATGATAATGGCTTTTAGCTCGCCCTGCTCTTTTGCCAGTACATAACCACCTTTAGTGATGTTCGCTACTTGCTCATTATCACGTGCTTGATGTGGCAAGCTCTGACGGCTAAAGATCAATGCTGATGGATTGCTTTCTGATTTGATTGCTTCTACCCAAGCACTTGCAGATTCAGTCGCATCACACGGACGCCATGTGCGTAGATTTGGCGTAGTACGTAAGCTAGTCAATTGCTCAACTGGCTGATGCGTTGGGCCATCTTCACCTAGACCGATAGAGTCATGCGTATAGACATGGATGACGCGCTGCTTCATGAGTGCGCCCATGCGTACCGCGTTACGTGCGTATTCCATAAACATCAGGAAGGTCGCTACGTAAGGAATAAAGCCACCATGCAATGCTATACCATTGGCAATCGCGGTCATACCGAACTCACGCACACCATAATAGATATAGTTGCCGTCAGCATCTTTTTCGATACCTTTAGCGCCTTTGAATAGCGTTAGGTTCGAGCCAGCTAAATCCGCTGAACCACCTAGCAATTCTGGCAATAACGGCTGTAAGGTATTGATCGCATTTTGACTGGCTTTACGGCTGGCAACATCACCGCCCTGCTCTTGAGTTTGTTGGATATAATCCTGCGCTTGCTTATCAAAATCCGCTGGCAATTCACCATTTAAGCGGCGTAGTAACTCAGCAGCTAGTTCTGGATAGGCCTTTTTATACGCTTCAAAGTCCGCATCCCAGTTCTTTTGTTGCACATCGCCTTTTGCTTTAGCATCCCACGCTTCATAGATTTCGTCATCTAATTCAAATGGAGCATGCTTCCAAGATAGCGCATCACGAGTCAAGGCAATTTCATCATCACCAAGCGGTGCACCGTGGCTAGCCGCTAAGCCTTGCTTGTTCGGGCTGCCCGCACCGATAGTGGTTTTACAGATAATTAAGCTTGGCTTAGTGGTCTCAGCAATCGCTTGCTCCGTCGCTTGCGTAATCGCATCGGTATCATGACCATCGACTTTGATAACCTGCCAGCCATATGCTTCAAAGCGTGCTTGCGTGTCATCAGTAAACCAGCCTTCGACATCACCATCGATGGAGATACCATTATCATCGTAGAAGAATACTAACTTACCAAGCTCTAGCGTGCCCGCTAATGAACAAACTTCATGGCTGATACCTTCCATCAAGCAGCCATCACCCAAGAACGCATAAGTATGGTGGTCAACGATGTTATGTCCGTCACGGTTGAACTGTGCGGCTAGGGTTTTTTCAGCGATAGCAAAACCAACGGCATTGGCAATACCTTGACCTAGTGGACCAGTAGTTGTCTCAACACCTGGTGTATAGCCAAGCTCAGGGTGACCTGGGGTTTTTGAATGCAGCTGACGGAAACCTTTAAGGTCATCAACGCTCACATCGTAACCTGATAAATGTAGCAATGAATAAATAAGCATCGAGCCATGACCGTTTGACAGTACAAAGCGATCACGGTTATGCCACTGTGGATCGGTTGGGTTGTGCTTCAAAAACTTGCGCCACAGAACTTCAGCAATATCAGCCATGCCCATGGGTGCACCGGGGTGTCCTGAATTGGCTTTTTGCACCGCGTCAAACGACAGTACACGGATGGCATTGGCTAATTTACGTTCGCTAATTGGAGCTGGCATAGAGTGTCCTAAGATTAAAGGAGAGTTTATTTGATTGAAAAAAGTTATTGAACTAAATTTGCTTAGATACTGGAATAGATGGCTCATTATAAACTAAGTGGCAACAATTTTCCCTGTTACCCCTAGTCCAGAACTTGATCGGGTCACATAATAAAAAACCAACTGATCGTTAACGACTTCAATATAATGTTTCTCAAATTCTTGATAGCAAACATACTGAAGCCATTTCTCCTCTAGATAATCTGCCATTTGCTGATGGCTTACATTGTGCGCAAAGTTGCAATACAACGTGAGCATACAATTTGCATTATCATGGCGCTCTTGATAAAGAAAGTCGCAACCAAGATTGTTTTCCATACAACAGAAATACACATTGGCATCTATTTCAAAGCCTAACAAATTGTCGCCACTACTTTGACCGTGGGTGAGATATTGTGAGTAATTGAGCTGATCAATTGTAGACAATGTCTTCATGACGTTACTATTATCAAACTTCTATTCTTTCCGCACCGCCCATAAACGGACGCAGTACTTCTGGAATGGTGATACTACCATCGGCGTTTTGATGATTTTCCATCACTGCCAATAAAGTACGACCAACGGCTAGACCTGAACCGTTTAAAGTATGCGCAAGACTAGTCTGCTTGCCGTCTTTGACCCGCGTGCCCATACGGCGCGCTTGGAAATCACCACAGTTTGAGCAGCTAGAAATTTCACGATAAGTCTCTTGGCTTGGTAGCCAAACTTCGATGTCATAGGTTTTTTGCGCGGCAAAACCCATATCACCCGTACATAATTTGACTGTACGATATGGCAGATTGAGCTGCTGCAAGATATATTCGGCTTGACCTGTCATTGCTTCAAGCAATTCATCAGATTGCTCAGCGCTAGCGATATTAACCATCTCGACTTTTTCAAACTGATGCTGACGAATCAGACCACGGGTATCACGGCCGTGCGAGCCGGCTTCACTACGGAAACAAGGCGTATGGGCGGTGAATTTTAATGGGAGCTCTTTGATATCTAAACGCTCACCGCGTACCAAATTGGTCATTGGTACTTCAGCCGTCGGAATCAGATAAAAATCCATATCATCATTATTCGTATGATTGGTCAATTTAAACAAATCATCTTCAAATTTTGGCAACTGACCCGTACCTTTTAGGCTTTCAGAATTGACAATATAAGGCACATACGTTTCAGTATAGCCGTACTTGATGGTGTGGGTATTGAGCATAAACTGAATCAAAGCGCGATGCATTTGCGCAAGCTGACCTTTTAATACATTAAAACGACTACCGGTAAGCTTCGCTGCGGCTTCAAAGTCGAGCATACCGAGCGTCTCACCGATATGAGTATGGTCTTTGATGTCGAAATCAAACTCACGCGGCGTACCCCATTTGCGTACTTCGACATTATCATCTTCTGACGTACCCACTGGCACATCTGCTGCTGGAATATTAGGAATCTGCAAGGCAGCTTGATTGATACGCTCTTGCAGAGTACGCAGCTCGTCTTCTGCCGTCTTAATCTCACCGCTGACGCTTTGCATCTCAGCCAACAGCTCACTGGCATCTTCGCCCGATTTTTTTAGCGCCCCTACTTGCTTAGCACCAGCGTTACGGCGCGATTGCAACTCTTCGGTTTTGACTTGTAGCGATTTACGCTCGTTTTCAATGGTTTGCCAGAACTCCATATCAAGCGTATAGCCACGAGCAGCCAACTGCTGTTGTAAATCGCTTAAATCGCCGCGTAAGAGTTTTGGATCAATCATAATAGTTGCCTGTAACGCTGAGAGTGAATAAGGAATTTTAAGAAAATATTATCAAAACAATAATGAGCCAAGCTCATTTTACAACCTAACCTATCGTCAACCCAAAATAATATCAATACAAGAAAACCGAGTACAAGCTATACAGTACTATGTTTAGCGAAGTTGACGCTGTAGTGATTTTATAGTGGGCAGGCTATCACTTTATAACTTATGTTATGACATCTTGTTTGTCATGAGAAAATAGGTAGTCGCTATAATACCAAGACCCAGCAGATTTGACCATGTTTTGCCCCTATTTAGACGCTATTTTGACTACTTTTCGGCTATTTTCGTACCTGTGACTGTCCTGTGTTATAGCAAAGTTTTTAGTGTGACGCCATGTTTGAATGCTGCACGTTATGCCACTATCTTGCTATGAAAAATTTAAGGTTAGCTTCCACAATCAGTCCCAATCTCTATTAATGCCATTAATATGACGTCTATCAATGAACAGAGCGGCTTATATGTTTCATTTAGGAGCACTTTTCGGTAAGATAAGCGCATAGCTTTATTACACTTCTAGCCAAGTACCGCATCGCAGCTTCGCTTTGGCGATTTAAACCCAACGCTTTTACTACAAGTATTTGAGAAACCTTTATGGCCCTGTACCCCTATACGCTCCAACCTGTTGCCTTAAACCTGACCGAGGCGGAATTTCATCAAGCACAGTATGAACTGTTTGCCAGTGCCAGCCCTTCGTTTGGTCTTTCAAGTTTGAAGACCAAAGAATGGGTCATTATGGCGGTAGTCGTGATACTGGCCATTGCAGGGTTAATCTTTGTCACTGGCTATTCCACAATTATTTTTTGGGTCATGTTGGTTGCAGTCGTGGTTTATCTGTTGGTGCGTACCTTAGGTTTTAAATGGTACGTCAAAAGAGAGTTTGAAAAACAAGTGGCTGATCAAGAGATGCCAGATGAGATGCGCCAGATGAAGTTGGGTGTACAAAAACATGGCTTGGTCATGGCGATGCCAACCAATCAACCTGATATGATGAAAAACTCGCAAATGCGTGGCATGCAAATGCGTGCAGGAGCGACCCAACAAGCGGTTATTCCATGGACAGCGGTCAAAAGCTGGGACGAGACTGACGACTATATCTTTATGATGTTTGAGATGAAAGGTCAACAAGGCAGTCAAATTGTTCCTAAACGTCTACAAGCACAGAAATTTCCAATCGATACGGTACGTCAACACCTACAAGAAGTGGTTCCAGTTAAAGGTTTAAATCCTGAAAGCTTACAACCCCCTGCATAAAGGGTAATAGTCCATTTTTTGAACTCATAAGCTTATAATTTTAAAAAACCAATCATAGACTTATAATTATTGAACTTAACTTATCGACGCTGCTTTGCTATTATAATGAACATCGACAGCAAGATTATGACGGACTTAATAAATAGATCTTTATGAATTAAAATAGCGTTCTATAATTCAACACAAGAGCAAGCATAGTAGTGCATCATAGGGCTTGCTATACTCTTAGTCTGTTATAACCAGTTTCTTACATTAACACTCACACTATAAGGATAATATTATGAGTAATACTAATAATGCGACCAACCAAATCGGTTTAGAACAATCAGACATGAGCGGTGTCATCACTAAACTTAATAGCTTACTATCAAGCTATCACATGTTCTATATTAACGTTCGTGGCTATCATTGGAACGTCAAAGGTGAGCACTTCTTTACTTTGCACCCACAGTTTGAAGAGCTGTATACCAGCCTACAAGTCGAGATTGACGAAATCGCTGAACGTATTTTAACCTTAGGTGGTACACCACTCCATGCGTATAGCGACTTTACGAAACATACAAGTATTCAGGAAGATAAAAACGTCAAAGATGGCAATACTTGTGTAAAAGGCGTAGTTACTGGCCTACAAGCGCTTATCTCAGAGCAGCGTCAAGTATCAGCGCTGGCGGTAGAAGCGGAAGACCAAGGTACTGCCGATTTAGTCGACGGCTATGTGCAGCAGCAAGAAAAGCTAATTTGGATGTATAATGCTTTTTTAGCAAAATAGTTAATACTTAAAGGTAGCTGACTTTAAGAGCGACCAGCCTTAGAAGTCGGTTATAAGTAAAATTATATGTCATAAAAAAGCACCCGCTATGGGTGCTTTTTTGTGGGTGAAGTTTGGGTTATGTCTTCACATATTTATAGGGGTAAAATCTACTGTTGTACCCACTGGCGAATTTTTTCGCGTTCAGCTGGCGTTGCTTGTAGCCATAACTGCATGAAGCTATCAAGGGTATTGGTGCTTTGATTGCTCGTCCCTACTGGCGCCACGGTATAGGTATTTGAAGACATACTACCTGTATTATTCTGAGTACTCGCCGTTGGCTGATTGAGAGCTGCGATTGCGCGTTGGTTCTGTAATTCTGCATCACCGCCACCACCAAATACGCCGCCTATCGCTTTACCCAATCCAGCAAACAAGCCATCATTACCATTTGCAACGCCCTGTTGACTGGCAATAATGGCATCGTCTTGCTGTATCGCAAGGGTTGGCTGTTTGACATAATCTTTGGCTGCCTCATACTTTTCTGGTTGATTAGGCATGGTCAAGCGGTATGTCTGGTTGTCTGCCAGTTCGGCTGTCACACTCACATTGCCTGAACGCAAATAATCATGCTCGTCACGCGGCAGATTATACAAGCGGTCATACTTAGCAGTAATCGCATGCTGACCCGGCTGCAAGGTGAATTGTTTAGTCAACGCCTGAAAAGGACTCTGTTGAACTTCTTGACCATTGATAGCAGTCACTTTGATATAGTCATCAACGAGTAAAGTAACCGCGGCATTTGAGAGCATAGATACCGATCCGGCACTGATAAGTAAGGTGCTGATGGTCAGTTTTTTTAGCGAAGAAGTATTGGTTTTCATAAATGGTCCCATTGATAGTAAATGCATTGATAACAGCGACATTTTGGATAGAAACAAATGGTGTTTCTAATATTTAAAATTCAGTATTAAAAATCGAGTGGCATCGTATGTTGATCCTGACTGGCTGCCTCATTATCCACTTGTGTCTCTTGTGCAATATCCGCAAGCTCAGCTGCCAGTGTTTGCTCATCAATCGTACGCAAAGCATCACTGATGACCGCTTTAGAGATATTGCTACGCCCAAGGTTTGAGAACATTGGCTGAATATAATTGAGCACCTCCATCATAGCACCGATACGATGTGGCCCTTCGGTCAGAAGATAATCAATAATACGCTCATCAAACTGCCAACCACGGCGACGTAAGATAGACTGCAGCAAGGCTTGACGGTCAGCAAGATCGTGACCATTCGGTACTTTAAAGGTAGGCGCTTGTGCCAGACGAGTGAGCAAATCCCTCAATTGAAATGGTAACTCGCCCGCAGGCTTATTGGCAGCAAATAATAACTGGCGCTGCCCTTCACGGCTACGATTAATGAGATGGAATAAGGCTTCTTGCCATTGACTACTTTGCTCAAGCACTTCTAAGTCATCGATGGCGATAAGCGAGAAGTTCTCAAGAGAAGACAGCACATTGACATCGGTATGGATCAATTCATTGAGTGACAAACAAATCGCTGACTTGTCCATCTCAATGAATGACTCACAGATAGCGGATAGTAGATGGGACTTACCAGTTGCAGGGCTGCCAAACAGGTACAGCTGACCAATCAGGCCGACATGTAGCTGCCGCACTGCATCAATAATCGACATCCAACCGGGACCGGCAAAGTCACTGAGACTCGCATCATGCTTAATGTCCAGATTGAGACTTAGCTGTGCTTCTGCCATGAATCATCAACTCGGTTTGCGTAGCGCAATAGATAGAAAAGGAAAAGGCGTGGTAACTTTTAAAACAGGCTCAGTTTAAGTAGGCTTAATAAAATAAACGAGCTTGAGGTTTTGATTACACTCAGTCAAACATGATATTTATCAAAATTAACGACGTGTATCAAAACGCTCACAGTAACAGCTGTTAGCGTTACTACTGCGCCTATATATAACATATTTGCAAAATGACTGACAAGTCTTTTACTTACTAAGCTTTGTCAGTCATTAATTATTAAGCCTAAATGACACCCTTATTATCTAGCTATTTTATCAATTTTCAATGACGTTACACCTATTATTTTTTAAATAACACCAACTGTTTACGACCTTTATAAAAGTCCGTGGAGAGATAATAAGCATATAAGTGGCGGAACAATACGTTGAGGACGGCGGACACTGGTAGCGCGATAAGCATACCGACAAAACCCAATAGACTTGCGCCTGCTAGTACCGAAAATATAACCCATAAAGGTGACAATCCGATCTTATCGCCCAACAATAAAGGCTGTAGGATGTAGCCTTCTGCCGCTTGACCGATTAAAAATGCGCCAACGATTAAGGATAAATACGTCCAATCTAAGCCAAACTGGAACAAACACGCAATAATAGCAGCGATGAAGCCAATACCGAAGCCCAGATAAGGCACGAAGCTAGCAATACCCGCAACCATGCCGATAATAAGACCCAGCTCAAGGCCAATGAGCTGAAGTTGTACGGCATAAATGGCACCCAACAACACCATCACCAACAGCTGACCTTTGATAAACGCCATCAATGCCTGATCACACTCTTGGGCAATACCAATAACTTTTTCGCAGTACGGCCCTGGAATCGCTGTCTTCCACATCTGTATGCGTTTGTCCCAATTGAACAAAAAGTAAAAAGTCAAAATCGGTACTAAGACAATCAATCCTGCATTATTGATAAAGCTCATGCTTGAAGCAAGCACCTGACTCATCATCGAGCTGGCATCAGAGAACTTATAATGTGTTTGCAGATATTCAACCAAGGTTTCAGAGAATCCTTTGGTTTCTAGTATGGGCAAGCGGATATTGGCATTCGCAACAAACCATCCGCGAACTACCTGATTATACCAATTCAAAACCTTGGGCAGATATTCCCAAGCCGCTTGTAGCTGATGCAGCAATGTCGGTATCAGCCACCAGAGCAGCAATACCATCCCCAAGGTAATGGTAGCATAAACAATAATAATAGCTATCCAGCGCTTGATATACTTTGAGAGACGTTTGACCAATGGATTGAACAAATAAGCGAGTACAAAAGCAAAGATGAACGGCAAAATGACCGGCATCATTAAATAAAGCAAAACAACAGCAATGATGAGCACGGCGACGATAAATAAGCGCCGGAAAAAAGGGTCTATCGATTGTTTGGTCATTAAGGGCCATCCTAAAAGTAAGCTAATCGCGATAACTTATCGTTGAGATTGCAGTTTTATTGCTACAAACTCACTGTATCGTTATCGGTACGTCTACAAATTCTAAGTGCTTTGATTCTAAGTGTTTTATTATCGCAGAGTCGACAAAAAAAGCAGTCATTTTTTGTTTCTTAACTTTTTATTTATCGCTTATTTCTAATCTTGGCCGAATATTGGCAAGTTGCTTTGCGAGTGAGGTCTATTATTAGGTATAATGCGCCCACTAACTTCAAACTTTGTAACATTGACTGCTATTATTAATGTCAATAAATAATTTATCGGTTAATTCCAATTATATAGCCCCCAACTGTGAGATGACTATGAGTGACAAGCCTTCGTTAAGCTACAAAGATGCCGGCGTTGATATCGATGCAGGCGATGCATTGGTGCAACGAATCAAGTCCGTAGCAAAAGCCACGACGCGTCCTGAAGTCGTGGGTGGACTGGGTGGTTTTGGCGCGTTATGCCGTATTCCGACAGGTTACACCTCGCCGCTATTGGTTTCTGGTACAGATGGTGTCGGTACTAAGCTCAAACTCGCGCTACAGCTCAATCGTCATGAGACGATCGGCATCGACTTGGTAGCGATGTGTGTCAACGACCTATTGGTATGCGGTGCTGAGCCTTTGTTCTTTTTAGATTACTATGCAACGGGTAAGCTCGATGTGGATGTGGCTGCTACTGTTGTCAGCGGGATTGGTGATGGTTGTAAGTTGGCCAATTGCGCGCTTATAGGTGGCGAAACTGCTGAGATGCCAGGCATGTATCAAAACGATGATTACGACTTGGCAGGGTTTTGTGTCGGCGTGGTTGAAGAAGCGGAAGTCATCACTGGCGAAAATGTCGCAGAGGGCGATGTTTTAATCGCCCTTGCCTCAAGTGGCGCGCATTCTAACGGCTACTCATTAGTGCGTAAAGTCATCGAAGTCAGCGGGATTGATGTCACTAGCAGTGATGAGCAATTAGATGGTCAATCTATCCAAGACGCGCTAATGGCACCGACGCGTATCTACGTAAAAGCCATTAAAGCCTTGCAAGATACTCTTGGTAGCTCAGCTTTACATGCCATGTCACATATCACCGGTGGCGGCTTAACGGACAACTTACCACGCGTACTGCCTGAAACTCTAGCCGCTAGCATCGATACCAATAGCTGGCAGTTCTCAGAGCTGTTCACTTGGTTGCAAACCCAGGGTAATATCGAGCAAAGTGAGATGTACCGTACCTTTAACTGCGGCGTCGGCTTTGTCATTGTCGTACCAAAAGATAAAGCAGATGCTGCTATTCAAACCTTGAACGATGCTGGCGAAAAAGCGTGGCAACTAGGCGAAATGATCAAGCGCAGCACTGATGATCAGGCGGATGCCGTGGTGTACCGTTAATGTCAGACAGTCCTATCAAAACTAGCAACAATAAACCATTACGCATTGCCGTTTTAGTATCAGGTAGTGGTAGCAATCTACAAGTATTAATAGATGCAATGCAAGCAGGTGCACTACCAATTGAGATCGTCGGCGTCATTAGTAATCGTGAAGACGCCTACGCTATCAAGCGTGCCGAGCAAGCTAACATACCTGTCGCCGTGCTATCACATACTGATAGTGGCAAACGCATGGCCATCAAAACTTTTGAGACTCATGCCAGCGCCCAACTAACGACATGGCAACCTGACCTAATCGTGTTGGCTGGCTTTATGCGGGTACTTAGCGCAGGTTTCATCGACAATATGCCTCCACCGATGATTAATCTGCACCCTTCCCTGCTACCTGTTTATAAAGGCCTTGATACCCATCAACGTGCCATACAAGTAGGCGAACGTCATCATGGTTGCAGCATCCATGTCGTCACCGCTGAGCTCGATGCGGGCGCTGTGCTAACCCAAGCACTGTTAGAAGTGCATCGAAAAGATACTGCCGATAGCCTACAAGCGCGCGTCCAAAAGCTTGAACATCAACTGCTACCTTGGACAATTTTATTATTAGCTAAAGGTGTCATCAACCTGAACAGTCAGGACAAAGGAACTTTTTCTATATTGCCCACATTACCTTTAAAGCTGTATTTAGACAGTTAAAGCAGTAACAAGTAGTAAAGAAAATTAGTAATCATTTAAAACTATCAATCATAAAAAAGCCCAGTCACTCAATTAATGAATGACTGGGCTTTTCAGTATCTAATATTTAAAGCGTTTTAGCTTCAAAATCTGTACGTGCTCTTAGCTGTTATGCACGTGGACACCTTTGATGTTTACAAACTCTTTAATACCAAAACCACCATGCTCGCGACCATGACCTGAGTTTTTCACGCCACCAAAAGGTAGTGCTGGATTTGCGAGGCCATAACCATTGATATAAACCATACCGGTATCAAACTCTTCATTAGCTAAGCGAATCGCTTTGTCTTCATCTTTAGAGAAGATAGCGCCACCTAAACCATAGCGGCTGTCATTAGCGATACGTAAGGCATCATCTTGATCTTTGGCGCGGATTAGCGATGCTACTGGACCAAATAGCTCATCGTCATAAGCTGGCTGACCTTTTTCGACATTTTCCAAAATAGTCGCTGGGTAGAAGCTGCCCTTACCTTCTGGTAATTTACCACCGACAGATATAGTAGCGCCCTTACTTACACTCTCTTCTACTTGTTCATGCAACTTTTCTTGCAAGTCTTTACGCGCTAGTGGTCCAAGATCTGAGCTGTCATCCATTGGATCGCCGGCTTTTTTACTTGCAAACTCTTCAACGATACGCTCACGGAACTCGTCATACAGGCTATCAACAACGATAAAGCGCTTTGCAGCCACACAAGTTTCGCCATTATTTATCAGACGCGCTAGCGTACAAGTTTGTACTGCAAGCTCAAGATCAGCATCTTCTAAAACGATAAATGCGTCATTTGAACCCAGCTCTAGAACTGCTTTTTTGATTGCTTTGGCTGCTTGCTGACCGACGATACTACCTGCACCATCACTACCAGTGAGCGTCACACCGCGTACTTTATCATTACCAATTAATTTCTCTGACTGATCGTGGTCAATTAAAATGGTACGGAACAAATCGTTCGGTAAGTCAGACTCATGGAAGATTTTTTCAATTAGTAAGCCAGAACCAGTTACGTTTGCTGCGTGTTTTAGCAGAACGCTGTTACCTGCCATCAAATTGGCTATGGTATAGCGGAACACTTGATACGCTGGGAAATTCCAAGGCTGCATGCCATAGATAACGCCAATAGGCTGATAAGTGACAATACCTTTTTTGAGACCTTCGATGTCACGTTCATCGTCAGCAAGCGCGGCCACACCTTTTTCTGCAGTGTAATCACAAATGGCTTTACACAGATCAACTTCTTGTAGACTCTGACTATAAAGTTTACCACGCTCCTCAGTCATAAGACGAGACAGCTCTTCTTTATACTTCATCAGGGTTTCGCCAATAGAGTTAATAACCTTCGCGCGCTCTTCATGACTGGTTTTACGCCATTCTAGAAACGCTTGATGTGAGGCTTCAACGATGTTGTTGACCTCATCATTACTCATATAGTCGTAATCTTTAATATCTTCGCCTGTTGCTGGGTTTACAGTAGTAATATCTGCCATGATTGTTGCCCTTATTTATTTGTTGTTCTTAGTTAATGCTAGTTAGCTAATGCTAATTTAGAGTTGCACTTAATCAAAACTTTAAAAAGCTTCGATAGTGTCGTCTGTCTTAACAATTGATACTCTAGTTGTCTTTTTTCTTAATGTAGAGCTATCATAACAAATCATTTGCTTTGAAGTTTTACAAGATATAAAGAAGTGTGCTTAAGATGTTAAGAGTGTGACTCATTCGTTGTTAAATACATATTTGGCAGATTATTAGCATATTTATCAAAACTATTTAGGGCGTGTTGAACATTCGACCATGGCACTGACAGAGACTATTTGTGAATGTTCAACACGCCCTAATATATAACTGCTTATAGTCAAAATATCCCAAAAACGTGACGGTATTGCTGATATTGATATAACTTTTCACTGACTATATATTTATGAAATCTTTGATAATAAATCAAGCAAATAAAAAACCAGCACATGATATATGGGCTGGTTTTATCGATTGTTTAAGCGATACTTATGTTATTCACATTTTGTTAGAACAAATGATTGATAATAGGGATATCTTGAGGAGGATTCTCTTCCTCGTCAACGATTTGACGCGCTACATGCATAATGAGCTGGCGCAACCAACGATGGGCTGGGTGATGCTGCAATAAAGGCGACCACGCCATCGTTAGCTCAAATTCAGGAATAAAAAATGGTGGCTCTTCCATTTTTATACTGTCGTTATTGGCCTGCATTTTTGCCACCCGCGTCGGCAATGTCGCAATCAAATCTTTATTGGCGGCGAGCATCGCCGGCATCTGATAGTGACGCGTAAAGACGCTGATTTGGCGTTTTTGACCCAAACGTTGCAGTGCTTGATCAATTGAGCCTAGGCCGCCAGATTTTTCTGGATTGACCCCAAATCCCACGCCCATGCCTGTCTTGGACACCCAAACATGCTGGGCTTTTAGATAGTTTTTTAGATTGAAACGGTTGGCATAGGGGCTTTCTGACGACAGCAAGCAACTAAACGTATCGCGCCATACGAGTACTTGATGGAAGCTTTGCGGTATTTCATTAAAGCGGTTGATCGCCAAGTCCACCCGTCCCTGCTCCATATCGCGATAGGAGACATCGGATGGCGTCAAGAAATCCAAAATGACGTTGGGCGCTTCGGAACGTAGCGCTTTTACTAGCTTGGGTACTAAGGTCGCCTCGGCATAATCTGAAGTCATAATGCGAAAGACGCGTGAGGTACTATAAGGGCGAAACTCGGTACGTGGCTCTAACACTTGCGTGAGGTCAGCCAATATCTCGCGAATACGTGGCTGCAACTCAAGGGCGCGCTCAGTTGGGGTCATGCCCTCTGATGAGCGTACTAATAGTGGGTCATTAAACAGCTTACGTAAGCGCCTTAGAATATTACTCATCGCCGGTTGGGTAATGCCAAGCTGTTCAGCTGCACGTGTCACATTTTTTTCTCGCAACAACACATCTAAATGTACCAATAAATTCAAATCAACCCGCTGCAAATTCATATGTATTTCTCTTTGCCTTAGAATAAATACCACTATAAATATTGGTATTTTTAGTGCTGTCATAAATATTTATCGTCTATAACTGCATAATATTACTATTTTTTTGTCTAGGGGTTCCTATAATCAGCTAATTATAACGCAAACTAGCCATCATAAGACATTGTTTTTTATATATTATAACCAAATAAAATACCCAAGATAACTATCATAAATTAGATAAATCTTGGTAAGGCAGTTATAGTGAGTGACACAGACAAGCCGTCACGCAAACAATAAACCGTAGGCTGAGACGCTGATTATAAGCTTACCGACCAACATAATATTTTAATGGTCCGTATCGATAGCAAAACCTAATCAACTGCCTAGCAATCGATTTAAATAAATTTTTTGCCAGTGATATTTTTTAGCTGATTGCCTCAATGATTATTGTAACACCTCTCATCGCCAATTATAAAACCACAGCGCTATAATTGTTTAGGTAGCACACAAAACATACTGAATGAGCGTCACGCTATCACTATGTATTAGACAATTTGTTAACTGCTGAGTTCAGCAAATCTCTTGTGTTTATAGATAGGTTTGTTTAGGGTAAGTAGGGCTGGGTTCAATATACATTTATTTTTAGCTGATATAACCATTCATTCCTTTTCGTTATGTCTATATTTATTAGATGTCGAGAACCTTAATAAAAATCTTATTTTGTATCTCTCAATAACAGACAGTCGTGATCAATTTATCACTTAATTTTTCTCGTTTTTACACCCCACCAAGGAGACTATAGATGTCAACTGTTTATAAATCAGCGATCGATTTAGTACGTGAATTAAAGCAAAAGCACGGTAACTGGCAAAATATCAGCGAAACCGATGCAGCACGTATGATGGCACAAAACCGCTTCAAAACAGGTTTGGATATTGCAAAGTATACTGCAAAAATCATGCGTCAAGATATGGAAGAGTATGACAATGATACTTCTCAGTACACGCAGTCTTTAGGTGCTTGGCATGGTTTTGTTGCCCAGCAAACCATGTATGCTAAGAAAAAATACTTTGGTACCACGTCAAAAACTTACATCTACCTATCAGGTTGGATGGTTGCAGCCCTTCGCTCTGAGTTTGGTCCTCTTCCTGACCAATCTATGCACGAAAAAACCTCTGTACCTAAGCTAATTGCAGAGATCTACACCTTCTTGCGCCAAGCCGATGCTAAAGTACTAAACGATTATTTCCGTGAGCTAAACGCTGCAGAAGAAGCCGGTCAAGACACCTCAGCTATCCTAGAAAAAATCGAAAACTTTGATTCGCATGTTGTGCCAATCATTGCTGACATCGATGCAGGTTTCGGTAACGAAGAAGCGACTTACTTGCTAACCAAGCAAATGATCGAAGCGGGTGCTTGTGCTATTCAGGTTGAAAACCAAGTATCTGATGCTAAGCAATGTGGTCACCAAGCGGGTAAAGTAACTGTACCGCATGAAGACTTCATCTCTAAACTAAATGCGATTCGTTATGCATTCTTAGAGCTTGGTGTTGAAGACGGCATCATCGTTGCTCGTACTGACTCTGAAGGCGCATCACTAACGCAAAAAATCCCAGTATCAAATGAGCCAGGCGATTTAGCTTCTAAATACATCGACTTCATCGAAATGGAAGAAGTGACGCTAGAGAACGCCAACGAAAACGACAGCTTGCTTAAGCACAACGGCAAATTAGTTCGTCCAGTACGTCTAGCCAATGGTCTATATCAGTTCCGTGAAGATACGAACATCGATCGCGTTGTCCTTGACTGTGTTACTGCTCTAGAAAATGGTGCTGACCTATTATGGATCGAAACACCGACTCCAGACGTAGAACACATCAAAATGATGGTTGATCGTATCAAAGAAGAGCAGCCTAAAGCGAAGCTTGTATACAACAACAGCCCATCATTCAACTGGACGCTTAACTTCCGTAAACAAGTAATCGCTCAGTGGGAAGAAGAAGGCAAAGACATCTCTAAGTACAATAAAGATGACTTGATGAGCGCTGATTATGACGGTACTGAGCTTGATGAAGCAGCTGATATCGCTGCTAAAAACTTCCAACGTGATGCATCACGTGAAGCGGGTGTATTCCATCACTTAATCACGCTACCGACTTACCACACCACGGCACTTAGCGTGCATGAGCTTGCTAAAGGCTATTTCGGTGAAGACGGTATGCTTGCTTATGCAGCTGGCGTACAACGTAAAGAAATCCGTGAAGGCATCGCTTGTGTTAAGCACCAAGCAATGGCCGGTTCTGACCTTGGCGATGACCACAAAGAGATCTTCTCTGGTGACAATGCCCTTAAAGCTGGCGGCGGCAAGAACACGATGAACCAGTTCTAATCACCGACACTTTATAAATACTTTTTATAAGTAAAGGTTACAAGAAAAGCCGCCCTACACTATGTAGGGCGGCTTTTTTATGAGCAGATTTAGGACGTGTCCTCAATCTGAACAAAGTACCTAAAAGTGAGGACACGCCCTACTCAATTATAAAAATGCCATCACAAACTGATTGCATTGAAAAATATTTAAAAATTAGCGTCCAATAGACAAAATGCTTCAGTCATTAGAATGGCGGTCATCAATATGACTATTGCCCTTGGTTTTTATCTCAGACCTACGTTTTGCGTTGAGCTTGGCGTGGTTCATACGCCTAGTACTTCTACGAAATTTGCGATACAGCATTTTTATGAGTCTATAGACCCCATAAAATACTGCTAGCAGTACGACAAGCCACCACAGTCTAATCAAAGTAATAGCGACTTCTCTTAACATCTCCCAACCTTGTTTGAATGCCTGACTCACTTGTGCGCTAAAGCTTGGGCGTTCAGCCTCTATCAGCAGATCTATATTCTGCGTCGTTTCTTTATAACTGATATCTGGTTGTGTAAAGGTTAGGTTGATCGTACTGTATTTCACTCTATCCGTAATATTCATTTGCTCTAACTGCGCATATTCCTGCTGTTGCCGCGCAGCATAGGTGGCGGTGATCGTATCGACATTACTGGTTTGATCTTTGTCATTTTTGCTATTAAGCCGCTCTTGACTGAGATCCTTTGCCATATCACTATTGAGCTTACTTGCCAGTTGCTCGCGATATATATCCAAAGTGACATCTTGAGCCGAGAATTCCTGTTCATTCAAAAAAGCCACTTGCTGCTGCACTTGTTTTAGGAACTTGTTCACGTTTTGTCTAGGGATACGTACGGTCATCTCAGCTTGTCGATAATAAGTCGTCAAAACAACATTTTTATCCCCTTGCACAAAACCACGACTATCACGCTCCCGATTGCTAATATGACTTGATGCCACATAACCGCTTTGCTGATAGGTCAGATTCTCAATAGCGCTACTGCTCTCAACCACATCCTCTACTTTGAAGTCAGCTGCCGCCGTAATCAGTAATGTCTTCCCTGCTATTTTGATATCAGCCGCTTGGCTATTAAGGGTCTGCTCACTATCATTGGATAGGTTTTCTACTTGTAACTTAAGCGAGTCTTTATTATTGGTATCTGATATATCAGCACCCTGATCTGTTATCTCTTCAACCGCTTGTTCCGTCGTCACATATTCAGTCTCAGCGCTACTCTGTTCTGATTCATACTCCTCATTTTGTGGACTGCAGCCACTAGCGACAATAGTAGTCAAGGCTATAACGCTACATACTTTAAGCCAGTTAGCAGTTTTGTAGATAGAATCACTGTAATCCGATGCTGACGTGTTTGGTTTAAAGGTTTGCCTGACAGAAAAAGCCCTTGTCTTCTTTAATCTCGTTTTCATCGCTGCAACTCCATTTTTATCTTACTTTTGTTTAATTCCTTGCCCTGATTATAATGATTATTTGCCAAAAGTATATTGTTAGCGATAAAACGCACGCAAACAGTCAAAATTTCACTTGTGATTATGAGATAGCTTTCATACGATGTTATTAAGTTGATTATAATTATCAAACAACTAGGAATATACGATGCAAGAAATAGAGCTGAAATTTTTGGTACCGGAGGCACGGTTAAAAAGTCTAATGCGTCAAGCTCAAGTCAAATCGTCACAAGTACTGCAACTGGCCGCACATTATTTTGATACCCCTGATCAGCAACTGGCGCAAGCGGGTATTGGTCTGCGTATTCGTAAAGAAGGCGATGCTTGGGTACAGACCATCAAAGCAGGTGGTGATGGTATTGCGGCGCGCTTAGAGCACAATGCCGTATTGAATAATGAGCAGGTACAAGCAATGCTCGACAAGCATGAGCTCATGCCAGATTTAACGATTTATCAGGGCACGCCAATTGCACCAGCATTGGCGGTATTTAACCTCAAAAAACTGGCTCAGCAGCTTAATCGTCAGTATGTCACTGATGTACGGCGTACCACGCGCTTGCTGGTAGAAGAGGATAGTGAGCAAGGCGACAATATGATCGAGATGGCGTACGATTATGGCGAAATCATTCATGGTAATGATGATAATCATCGAGAGGCCATTCAAGAGATCGAATTTGAGCTAATCTCAGGAGATTTAGATTTTTTATTTATCACCGCAAAAAGCTGGTGTCAGCGTTATAAACTCTGCTTGTCTACCGTGACGAAAGCGGAGCGCGGTGGTCTACTTATCCAAGGACAGCCCCATAGCCCAGCAGTTAGCGCTAATCTTAGTCAGCTAATGGTTAAAAAAGACGGCAGCATGCCCGCCTTTGTCCGTGCGGCAGTCCATAACTGTCTGCTACAAATACTGCCAAACAGCAGTGCTATCGTCGCTGGCAGCACAGATGATGCGCATGTTCTACAATTGCGTATCGGTATTCATCGCCTGCTTACTACGCTGAAAGCCTTTGCAAGCTTCTCTGATGAGATCAACCCGGATTGGCCGCTGATACTGAAACAAACCGCCAACTTATTGGCTGATTATCAAGAGGTTGCTTATCTTGCCAGCCATATCGAGCCGAAATTACAAGAGCATGGCGCGCCTGTGGTTGATTGGTCTACAGATATGAATACGGTCAAGATTAACCCTATCGATGCAGTACGAGCCAATGACTTTCAGCTGACTTTGCTCGAGCTAATAGCTTTTACCATGAGTGACCCAAACCTTGAGCCCAAAGCTGATAAGCTTGCCCGTGATAAAATAGTAAAAGTACTTAGCAAACAGCATAAAAAAATGCTCAAAGCTATACAAAATCTTGATGATATCAATAATGCTGAACCAGATAGCTCTGACTTAGAAGGCTCTGATTTAGAAAGCCATGATTTAAAAAGCTATGATTCATATAGCAACGATAAGCAACAAGCCCAGCATAAATTACGCCATCAGCTAAAAAACTCACGTTATATCAGTGAATTTGCCACGCCGTTATTGCGTAAAAAGGGGGCTAAAAAGAAAAATAAACGCGGGTTAAAACGTCTGATCAAAGCGCAAAAAGCACTGGGGCGATACCTAGATCATAATCAATACCAACAGCGTTATCAGCAAAAATCCACAGTGGATACCAATGCTTTGTATGGCGCCGGTTGGTTTGCTGCTAGGCTAAGTGATGACTATAATCGCCATCATAAACGCTTGGCTAACGTTAAAGATAACGATATATTTTGGTAGTCACCATTAGGTAGACATATTTATATCGACATGAACGCTTAGAAAAGACAGCTCAATGCATTATGGCTATCTTTTTAGGTTTCATTGTTTATTAATACAGTACCATTGAAGGGTTTATAAGATGTCTTTCTCACTCGCTACAATCGTGACGGGTGTACCCTCTTCGACTTGTTCAAACAACTCGATAATATCTTGGTTGCGCATACGCACGCAGCCATGTGAGTAAGGCGCGCCCATCGGTTCGCTGTCTGGTGTGCCATGAATATAAATATAACGCTGATAAGTATCGCAGCCACCTTGGCTATTGCGACCTTTATTAACCCCTTCCTCAACACCGCTTAACCATAAAATACGGCTCAATATCCAATCACGCTCAGGATGTAGAGCCCCAAAGTCGGCACTATATACTTCTCCTGTAGGCACACGACCGACAAACACAGCATTACGAGGTGCGCTACTGCCTATTTTTTCTGCGATAACATGCTTGCCAAGCGGGGTACAGCCACTGTCTTGTTGGCTGCCAATGCCATTTTTGGCGGTAGAAACTAAGTATTGAGCGAGCTCTTTATTCTGCTGATATACCGTCAAGGTCTGCTGAGCGATATTAATCAGTAACGTCGTAGCGATATCTGTATTTGGAGCAAGGTCTGCGTTATTGGTCATAGCGGTCTTCCGGCTGTCATTTGGAGTATTATTAGCAAAATGATTGAGATTTTCTATTATTAAGGGATTGTATCAAGGCTTTTGGCACCGTAATATAGGGGCACACTTTTTGATGCTAGCAGATTATGACGACTATTTCACCGACACGTGTGTCGATGTATGATTTTCTATATCAAGATACCCAGCCGATGGTGTCATTATTGGCTGATGCCGCCAAGCTTTCTTTGCCGCAAGCGCGCTTGGCAATTGATTGCAGTTTGCAGGCCATTATTAGTGCCCTTCTCGCTTATCAGCAGCGCTATCAAGGTCAAGTCGTTAGCAAAAAGCTGTTTGGACGCAGTGCTGTCAAAGAGCTTAGGCAATACAACTCGATGAATTTTGCGACCATCAGTGCGACGTTATACCATCGCCACGATGCTGCAGACGCCATATTTAACGATAGTGCTCGCGTGATAAAGGCCAGTGAGTACATTGCAAACCGCATTGATGCTACGACGCCACAAGTGCAGATTTTACTGACATCGCTATGCGTGATTGTGCTGCGCGAGCTGGCTATTTTAGCGGAATACAGTCAGCTTGATAATGATGAAATTAATAAATGGTTTGCATTGCAGCCACAGTTTTTGTCGATAGATCGATTCGCCGCCGACCAGACCCAGATAATGCCTACGACCTTAGCCGACACTGATAATAACAAAAGCAGCACTTTGTCTTCAGACGCTACAGAAATAGTATCGGAAGATGGTGCAGAATGTGAGTTGTTAGATGCAGAGCAACTCTTAAGTACGCCACCACCTTTCGATCCTTATTGGTACAAACTGAATAATTTTAAAGCTGATAATTATGAGCCGGCACAAGATATGCAGCTGGCTACTGGCAATTACTTAAAGGCGATTGGCCGCTCTACTGAAAACATTCAGCAAGGTGGACACAATGATTTATTGATGTTTGCAGAAATGACTGCCGTTACCTTACCGCATCAGCGCTGGCTATTGCAGTTGGCCAAGATTTCAGAAATATATTTACAACGTAATCGGCTACGTATTACCTCGGAACCTGCTACCCCGCCAAAACCGCCGCTGGTTAGCTTAGGGTTGATCGGTGGGAACAATGACAATACACCGGCCACTACCAGTGAAAAACCGATTGAATATGATGCGGCCACACCACTTTGGAAAAACCCAGTGATTCTTATCATTATTGTGGTCATTGGTGTGCTTGGGGCGCTGGCTACTTTAAAATACCAAACGCAAAAATCTAACGGTGCCGTTCCAGCAACCGAAGAGGTCTTAGCGCAAGAACGCAGCGAGGAACGTCAGCAGCAAGATGTGGCCATTGTCATAGTAGATGATGAAGCAGCTGGTGGCACAGAAAAAGCGAAAACTGAATAGATATCAGCAATACCGTCGCGTTTTTAGAGTATTTTGGCGATACAGTTTCACCAATCACTATCATCCATAAAAAAGCAGAGACACTATCAATATAGGTCTCTGCTTTTTTTGTGATTTATCAGCTCAATTAACTATTATCTAACGATAAATAGCTAGAAAGCTTATACCATGCACAAAAATTAGAGTAGTAAGGAAAAAGAGTGCAAATACTACGCATTGTAGGTTAAGCGATTTTGACACAGCTAATCGTCTTTTTGGCGTTTGGTATTATTTTGATAAATCACGACCACGGCTGGCTTCAATTGCTAGACGTAAGCCATTCAAACGAATGAAACCTTCTGCGTCTTTTTGATCATAAGCACCAGCATCATCTTCAAAAGTGGCAATTTTTTCATCGAACAATGAATCATCAGACTTACGACCGACGACGCTCACAGCGCCTTTATACAGCTTCACACGTACGGTGCCGTTGACATATTCTTGTGACTTGTCAATTAATGCCTGTAGCATCATACGCTCAGGGCTAAACCAGTAACCATTATAGATAGTCTTGGCATAACGAGGCATTAGCTCATCTTTTAGGTGTGCCGCTTCACGGTCTAGCGTTAGCGACTCAATACCGCGATGCGCTTTTAGCATAATCGTACCCGCTGGCGTCTCGTAGCAGCCGCGTGACTTCATACCGACATAACGATTTTCGACGATATCTAAACGACCGATACCATGCTTACCACCAATCTCGTTGAGCTTAATCATTACTTCATAAGGCTTGAGCGCTTCGCCATCAATCGCAACGATGTCGCCTTTCTCATATTCTAGCTCTAAATACTGTGCTTCGTCAGGGGCTTGTTCTGGGCTAACTGACCAGCGCCACATGTCGTCTTCTGCTTCGGCATACGGATCTTCTAGGATACCGCCCTCATAAGAGATATGCAGCAAGTTGGCATCCATTGAGTACGGAGATTTTTTCTTATTGCCCGCATAATCAATCGCAATATCATGCTCTTTGGCATATTCCATCAAGCTCTCACGACTCGATAAATCCCATTCACGCCAAGGTGCGATTGTCACTACATCTGGTGACAAGGCAACGGCACCTAGCTCAAAACGTACTTGGTCGTTACCTTTACCAGTCGCGCCATGACTGATGGCATCAGCGTTATGTTCTTTAGCGATTTCAACCAAGCGCTTGGCAATGAGTGGACGCGCAATAGAAGTACCTAGCAGATACTCGCCTTCATAAATGGCATTGGCACGGAACATTGGGAATACGTAATCACGAGCGAACTCTTCACGCAAGTCTTCGATATGGATATGTTTGATACCCATGGCTTTAGCTTTGGCACGCGCCGGCTCCACCTCTTCGCCCTGACCGATATCAGCGGTAAAGGTAATCACTTCGGCATCATAGGTTACTTGTAGCCACTTCGCGATGATTGAGGTGTCAAGACCACCTGAATAGGCCAGTACGATTTTATTAATATTTTTTGGATCAAGCTGAGCCATGAATAACTCCTATTATGAGAATTTATTGTCGAATACATTTAATAAGACGTAAAAATGCGAATGATGAGATAAAATCAATAAAAGATATATTGCTTGCTCAGTGTACAGCATATTTACTATTGGCAAAAGTGTAACTGCCACAAGGTACTAGCTTTTGCTGTCAATGCCTCTGTCATCCCTCTGCATTATTTGTCCAAAAATACACACTCATGATGATAAGAACAATAACCCATGAATGCTGCAAAGACATTTTGCCGCTTATCTCGTCACGTATTTAGTCGCACTGACAAATCTGTTATTATAGCCACACAGTATCATTCCCTATTATTCCCAATACGACGATATAGAGCGCGACGACACTATGACTGATTCGATTACAGAATTGACCATCCTTCAGCCAGATGATTGGCATATTCACCTTCGTGATGACAGCGCCTTAGCTACTACTGTACCGCATTCAGCCAGTAGCTTTAACCGTGTTATTTGTATGCCAAATCTAGTGCCGCCTGTCAAAAATGTTGACGATGCGCGTGCCTATCGCGCACGGATTATGCAGCAGCTACAAGCCAGTGACTTATCTGCTGAGCGCCAAGCCGCATTTGACCCGCGTATGACGTTATACTTAACGGACAGAACGACAGCACAAGATATCGAAATGGCAGCACAATCGGGTATCGTCCAAGCAGTCAAGCTCTACCCTGCTGGTGCTACCACCAACTCTGCGGATGGTGTCACTGATATCAACGCCTGCGTAGATGTCTTTGAAGCGTTAGAAAAACACAACCTACCACTGCTATTACATGGTGAAGTGACGCAAGACCATGTGGATATTTTTGATCGCGAAAAACGTTTTTTAGATGAGGTACTGGCACAAATTATCGTTAAATTCCCAACACTAAAGATTGTGGTAGAGCATATTACCACCAGTGATGCCGCTGACTTTGTCTTGGCGCAAGGCAACCATATCGCTGCTACCATTACGCCGCAGCATTTGATGTTTAACCGCAACCATCTATTGGTCGGTGGCATCAAACCGCACTTTTATTGCTTGCCTATCTTAAAGCGTGAAAGCCATCAAAGAGTATTGTTGGATGTTGCTACCAGTGGCAATCCGAAATTTTTCTTAGGCACTGATTCTGCTCCGCATGCCACAGATAAAAAAGAGGCTGCGTGTGGCTGTGCCGGTTGTTATAGTGCCGCTACTGCGCTACCGTTATATGCCACCGCTTTTGATAGTGTGGGCAAAATAGACAAACTTGAAGGCTTTGCCAGTCGTTTCGGTGCCCAGTTCTATGGGCTGCCTGTTAATGACAGCACAATTACCCTCATCAAAACACCTATGCAAGTACCCGCAGACTACCCATACTTTGACGGTAGCTCACTGACACCGCTTATGGCTGGTGAGACGTTGCCTTGGTCTCTTAAAGTGTAACGCTTGCTCAATGCTAACAGACCCTAGTTTATTCTAAAGTATCAGTGATACCCTTGTGGCAAGCGGTGTGGCTGATATTTTAGTTTGTTCTTGATTTCATTTTTTAATTCAATACCACTGCACGACTGATAAAAGCGATTTAACTTAATATGACCACTCAAACCGATGCGACCTTGCCTGCAGACGACCCATCAAATAACGTCGCTAATAGTCATCCAAATAGTGACTTAGCGACTGATAACACTGATAACGTTAATAACATTGATACTAGTAGCGTCGACGCTAACAACACCGACAGTAAAGTGGTGCCAGATAATGACACCCAAACACCGATGAGTCTAAGAGACCGTTTTCGTAAGTTTATGCCTGTCGTGGTCGATGTCGAAACCGCGGGTTTTAACTCGCAGACCGATGCTTTATTAGAGATAGCTTGTATTCCGATTTTGCTGAATGAGCACGGTGTATTTTATCCCGGTGACGCTTTTAATGCCCATATTGAGCCTTTTGAAGGTGCCAATTTAGAACCAAGTGCCCTCGCCTTTACGGGTATTGACCCCAATAACCCAATGCGGAAAGCCATTGCAGAAGATGAGAAAACGGCACTACGCCGCATTTTTAAGGGTTTAAAAGAAGTGCGCCGCGCTGAAGACTGCCGTCAATGCGTGTTGGTCGGTCATAACGCCCACTTTGACTTGGGGTTTTTAAATGCAGCGGTGCTACGTACTAACAGTAAAAGCCACAACCCTTTCCATAACTTTTCCGTCTTTGATACCGTAACCCTCGCCGCGCTTGCTTTCGGTCAGACAGTATTGGCACGCGCCTGTAAAGCTGCAGGTCTTGACTTCGATGGTAAAGACGCCCATTCAGCCTTATATGATACCCAAAAAACAGCCGAGCTGTTTTGTCATATCCTTAACCACTATCCTATGTTGTCTAATGCTTTACATACCGAACAAAGCAAAGTAGAGTTAACAGATAACGACGCGCAATAAAAGGTTATTTTTACAGTAATAACTGATCGTTTGCTAAAGTTGACGATAGTAATTTTGCAACACCTTGATGACTTTGACATCTTGATTTCACAATCAATAAGGATATGATTGATACCATGATAAGTAAGGTGGCTACTTGGGCCAATGTCATGTAGCGCTGTTAAAAGGAATTAATAGCTCACTTACTTGCCACTATTTTGCTCTCAAACAACACCTTTATATCCTATAGATGGTTTAAGTCGCTCACACTGCCCTGATAGCTGAGGTTATTGATATCGATAATGCCCCTGCTGTTAAGGCTTAATAAGAGGGACTTTATTATGGATCCACAGCTTAAATTATGGGGCACCATCATCGGTTATATGCTGCTCGCCTTAACCATTAGTGGCTGCACATCTTTATGGATTCGCCACCATTTAAAGAGTAATGACCTACATCCAAGTCGTGCACTCAAAAAAAGATACTTAATATTAAAAAGACGAAGAAAAAGGCTTGACAGCAAACGCAGACGCCATTAAAATACGCACCACTTCAGCATAAATGGTGAAAGCAGCTGAAGCGTTGTTACTAGTCCCCATCGTCTAGAGGCCTAGGACACCGCCCTTTCACGGCGGTAACGGGGGTTCGAATCCCCCTGGGGACGCCACTATTTGGCGTCACTGATTAGCACTTTTGCTGTAAAGCATAAAATAAGACTAATAAGCGTACCATCAAAAAGTCCGGTCACATTCTATTGTGACTGGACTTTTTTTATCTCTGTATATTCTCTTAATATTTCAGATGACTACACTACTAACGCTGCCAGCTTACAACCCTCTCCACTCTCAAATATAGACGGGCATGGATACGGTATCACTGACTAGCCACTTATTAATTGTTTGATTATCTATTTCGAGCGCTGATCTTCTGATAAAAAAGTGCCTTATCAAATTTTTATCGCAAAAAAGCCAGCAATCTTAGCTGGCTTTTTTTATAAGCTGTCTATCCATAATATCTTAAAAATTATGGCAAGCTAAAAAATCTTGTCTGATAACACAAACCAAAGAAGTGCCAATATAATGAGTGCACCCAATACCGTCTGAATTAAGAAAAAGGCTTGGTGCTGACCAACGACTTTACCTAGCGTTAAACCTAAGGTGCTGTATTGGATCGGCTGACTGTCGATCTCGCCTGTTCTGACCTGCTGTTCATAGTAACCTTGCAAGATATCTAAAAACTCCGTCCATTCGTCAGTGTTCCACTCATAGGGCTTGAATGGCATAAACCTTTTAAGCTTAGGCTCTTTAATCATCCAACGTTCAAGAGTGATAGAGCGCAATGACCAACCAGCGAAACGACGTTCTGCTAGCGCAGAAAAATCTAAAATGTTTAGATCTTTATGTCTATCGTCCATTACTAAGCGATTTTTGAGATTGGTTAATGCTTGTTCGCTACCTTCTACGCACTGTAAAAAATAACCATTGCCGTAGCAAAGAATACCCGTAATATTATCAGTTTTGTTACGCTTGCTGGCGACTTCTGCGATATCGTTCAGTGTACTGGCATTTGATAGACCAGTCGACGTAATGCGGCTCAAATACACAAGTTGGCAGAGGTCTGTCGTGACTGGATTTGTTGAACTATTGACTGTTGACAATCAGCTTCTCCCTATTATCAGGTAAATTTAGCTAAGACAACCATACTAACTTTTGAAAAACACATAGAGACAAGACAATTAGGATGTCAAATTGGCTTGATACATTATTGATTTTATAAGTATTTATATTAATTGTATTAAGTTGGTTACAACATAGTTTAGTTTGGTCATCAAAGCAACCTATGATTATCTTATAACACTACTTATGTATACTAAACAATCATTTAGCATTATATATATTGAGTATGTGACATATAACGATATATTTTTGCTGTCTAGTACGCTACTTTTTAAGAACAAAAATGGATATCAGCGGTGCCTAATGTATTGATATTACTTTTCACTGACCATAGCTAACGGCTTACGCGTTAAAATGAATAGGTACAGTAAAGCAATCACTCAAAAATTTTAAGTGATTGTTTAAATATCTTTAAGAAATGATTAGGACTGAGCGTTGAGAATCGCTGCTAGCAATGTAGCGTCGTCTGGATAAGTGAGTTTTATGTTTTGACGACTGCCAGTCACTAAACGTATAGGGAGATTTAGATGTTCAAACGCGCTTGCTTCATCGGTAATATCTAGCTGATGCTTAGCGACATGTGCGAGTACTTGCTGCAACTCACCTAGGCGAAATACTTGTGGGGTTTGTGCTTGCCACATATTACTGCGGTCGATAGTGCGTTTAGCATAAGAGTGTGAGCTGCTGCTATTTATCGATGTATTAACAAGCTCAGATTGAGCAGTAGAATAGACATATGACTCTTTTAGCGTATCAGCCACTGGCGTCGCTAAGATAGCACCATAAGGCTCTGACATCGCTGCCTCGATAACTTGATTAATATCATTACTGGGAACGGCAGGGCGCGCGGCATCATGAATCAGCACTAAATCTGAATCGTCAGCACCTGAATGACTGATTGCCTCTACCCCTGCCTGTACTGATTGCCAACGTTCAGTGCCGCCAATGGCATAATATATAGGAAGTGCAAAATCAAGCGTCTGCGCTGTGCTGTCATCTGCTGCGATGACCAATAAGCACTTGTCAATATAAGCACTTGACGCAAGCCGTGCCACGCTATGCTGTAGCAAAGTCTGCCCTTGCAAGATTGTATATTGCTTAGCAATAGACGCACCGAAGCGACTACCGCGACCAGCGGCGACAATCATGGCGTGTATATTAGGTGTGGTATTCATAAGGTGGTTTTGATTGATACTCATGGTTGGATTCCATGATGATAGGACGGGGAGGAAGTGAAAAAGAGGTTTAGATTTAAAAAAAAGATTTTAGGGCGTGTTGAACATTCACAAATAGGCACTGCTGATTGCTAAAATGGTTTCATACAAGGCGCAAGTCGACGATAATGTTAATACCTTAGCTAGACTTGCAACGCAGTATGGGGCGATTTTAGCATCAGCCTGTAGGGACAGGACTGTTTTTTGCCGCTTCTGTGTTAAAAATAGACGTTTAGAAAGACTAAACTTAAGATTTTTAACGTTGAATCGCCTAAAAAATAGTCTCTGTCAGTGCCATGGTCGAATGTTCAACACGCCCTAAGATCAATAATGTCTCTACTATAGGTGATAGAAGAAATTCATTTTATGAGGTTGAGAGCAATCAATAACGGCTGTGCGTTGTCGGCGCTGTTGATACTTGTACAAAAGTCTCATTTGGCTTGATTAAGCCCAAATCTAAACGCGCGTGCTCTTCTACTGCCTCAAGGCCGGTTTTTAGATCATGAACGTCCGTACGCAGCAAGTTATTTGCCGCTACTTGATTGTCATTTAAACGCTGTTGTTCTTCAATCTGGGTCAATAATTTATGATGCTCAAATTGACCGTTTTCACCCAGCCAATACTGGTATTGCAGCCCTAACAGTACAGCGACCGCTAAAGCAAGTAAGATAAATTGGCTAAAGTATTTCATAAAGTATTAACGCCAAGTGATAAAGAGATAATAATTAAAATCGAAAAAATTAGATTAACTGATTAGGCGCTATATCATCCTGTGAATGACAATATAGCGCTTAAGTCTACACTAAAATTCTTAGCTACTCAGCTTATTAGCCACGTAGACCGATAAACTCTTCACGGCCACGGTAGCTTGCTCGTACTTGCTGCTCAATACGTAATAACTGATTGTATTTCGCAACGCGATCTGAACGGCATAGTGAGCCCGTTTTAATCTGACCAGCAGCTGTACCTACTGCCAAGTCTGCAATGGTGCTATCTTCAGTTTCACCTGAACGATGCGAGATAATCGTTGCATAGCCGTTTTTCTTCGCCAGATAAATCGCATCTAGCGTTTCTGACAAGGTGCCGATTTGGTTAAATTTGATCAAAATTGCATTGGCAATATGCTTATCAATCCCTTCTTGCAAGATAGCAGGATTGGTCACAAACAAATCATCGCCAACCAATTGGACTTTATCACCAATCTGCTCGGTCAAATACTTCCAACCATCCCAATCAGACTCATCAAGACCGTCTTCGATAGAGATAATAGGATATTGACGTGCCAAGCCTACTAGATAGTCTGAAAAGCCTTGGCTATCAAAGGATTTATTACCCTCGCCTGCCAAGATATATTGACCGTCTTTGTAGAATTCGCTGGCCGCGCAATCTAACGCCAAATGAATGTCTTCGCCTGCTTTATAGCCGACTTGCTCAATCGCTTGCATGATAACGGTGATGGCTTCTTCATTGCTACGCAAGTTTGGGGCAAAGCCGCCTTCATCGCCAACCGCCGTATTCAAGCCTTGTGCTTTGAGGACAGATTTTAAGCTATGGAAAATCTCTGTACCGGCACGCAGCGCTTCTGAGAAGCTAGTAAAACCAACAGGCTCAATCATAAACTCTTGAATATCAACGGTGTTATCCGCGTGCTCGCCACCGTTTAAGATGTTCATCATCGGTACCGGCATCGTCAATGACGTCTGATTGCGCAAGTTAGCGATATACTGATGTAGTGGCAGATTTTGTGACTTGGCAGCTGCTTTGGCAGTTGCAAGAGAGACTGCTAGCATGGCATTAGCGCCAAGGCTGTCTTTGTTTTCTGTACCATCGAGCGCAATCATAGCATCATCAATGCCTTGCTGCTCGGTGACATCTTTGTCCATCAATGCACTGCGGATCTGGCTATTAACGTTGGCAACGGCTTTTTTGACACCTTTACCCCCATAGCGACTTTGGTCGCCATCACGTAGCTCTAATGCCTCACGTGAGCCAGTTGAGGCGCCACTTGGGGCAGCAGCACGACCGATCGTGCCATCAGCTAAGATGACATCGGCTTCAATCGTTGGGTTACCGCGCGAATCTAAAATCTCACGGGCGCGAATGTCTTTAATTGCGGCGACGTTGGTGGTTTCTTCAGCGTACATAATATCTGTTAATTCCTTTGGTCATGCCAAGTTTGTGGGATAAATAACGGCAACTAGAATACAAAAAAGATAAAGTAAAATATCGTATAGCACATATGCTCAAACCAGCTTTACTTAGCTATATGATCAGTAAGTTTTGAGCAGGATTAAAGGTATTTTTAATACTTTAACCCTCAGCTATAGTGCTTGGCATCATAGCATAAATTTTATCAAACTTCCCTTATCTTACACCAACTTGCGCGCATAAAACCAGATATAGTCAGCAATAATCAGCCGTTATCAAATCGTATTATGAGCGCTATTATTGGCAGTAAAGCAACACCTATGCTTTTGTTAAACGTTCGCTATCAGTGTGTGAGCCAGATACCGTATTACTGAGCTCAACCTTGGTTTTAAATCGTGTTAAACGTAGCGCATTCATTAATACTGAAATAGAGCTCAGCGCCATCGCCGCGGCAGCAATCATAGGATTTAAAAAACCAAAAGCAGCAAGCGGAATACCAAGGCAATTATAAATAAAGGCAAAGAATAGATTTTGTTTGATATTGCGTAGTGTTGCATTCGCAATTTTTTGCGCCGCATCGATATGCATCAGCGACTCACCCATCAAGCGTGCAGAGGCACTATGTTGGGCGACATCCGTACCTTCAAACATGGCAAAACTGGCATCAGCGGTTGCCATCGCTGGCGCATCGTTGACGCCATCGCCTGCCATCGCTACTTTGTGACCCGCTGTTTGCAATAGGGCAATTTGGCTCGCCTTGTCGCGTGGGCTCATTTTGCCATAAGCCTGCTCGATACCCAGCTGCCCTGCCACATGGTCGACGACCGACTGCTTATCACCACTCATCAAGATGACATCGATGCCAGCATCTTGCAGCGCCTTAATTGTTTGCGGTGTATCCGCTTTTAAATCGTCCGCTAGGGCAAAAGCACCAAGCGGCTCATCATTAATACTAATCGCTACGGTACTGGCAATTTGCCATACCTTGGGCATCAGCTTCGGCAACGTCAAATTAGCAAACTCTGCGCTACCAACTTTTACCAGTCCCAACCCTTCGATGTTTGCCTGTATGCCTGCACCTTTGATGACGCTAATATCAGTGACAGTCATTAACGGTAAGTTGCGTTCACTAGCCGCGTTAATCAATGCCGTCGCTAAAGGATGGCTAGCGTGCGCCTCAACGCTGGCGGCTATTTGCAGCACATCATCAACAGCAAGCGATTTATCCACCATCACCTGATCGACGATAGTAGGCTTACCAATGGTCAAAGTCCCCGTTTTATCGAGCACCACCGTATCGATATTACCTGCCGCCTCTAAGCTTTGCGCATCTTTAAACCAAACGCCATGACGCGCGGCGACGCCCATACCAGCCATAATGGCCGCTGGTGTGGCTAAACCTAAGGCACAAGGACAAGCAATAACCAACACCGATACTGCATGCATTAAGGCAGTATCAATCATTCCCGTTAGCCACCACGTTAGCCCAAAGGTGATGAGTGCAATGGCAACGACGACTGGGACAAAAATGGCCGTTACTCTATCAGCAAGGCGCGCTAAATTGGCTTTTGAGCCTTGCGCATCGCTGAGCGCTTGCACCATGTCGCCAAGCTTGGTATCGCTACCTTTAGCACTGACGCGATAAAGCAAACTGCCGTTTTCGACCAGTGCTCCTGCTAATAAACCATCGCCTACTTCTTTTTTGAGCGGTACCGACTCACCCGTTAAATGACTCTCCACACACCAACCGCTACCATCGATAACGACCCCATCCGTTGCAACACGGCTGCCTTGTTTGGCACGCAAAATATCATCAATTTGCACATCTTTAAGAGCCACATTATGAAAATCACCATTTGGCTGTTGCTGTTCAACTTCATCAGGCGTTAAGGACAACAATAAATCGATACTGTTAAGGCTGTGCTTTTTAGTGCGCTCTTCTAGATATTTACCCGTTCGCACAAAAGCAATGACCATGACGCCTGCTTCAAAATACACAGCAGGGCTATTGCCAGTTCCATGACCACCAGCGTGACCACTTTGCAATAGACTGTTTAACGTGCCATCGCCATGGGTCAGCCATAGATAAGTCGAGTACGCCCATATGGTTACCGTACCAATGACGACCAGCACATCCATATTAGCAAGACCACCTTTGATGGATGCCCAAGCGCTTTTATAAAACGGTAAAGCAAATCCGAACTGTACAATCGTCGCTAGGATAAATTGAATCCAAACTGCTGGCATCCACGCCATACCCTGTCCAACGAGCATGCCTGCCATACCAACCAAGAACGGTAGCAAACAAACCCACAGCGCAATCAGGCGCCATGGATAAACAGTTGCGGTATCTTCATCCGACTTAGCAAACAAACTATCAGCGGCCTGCAAATTGGCCACAAAACCAGTTTTATTCACCCATTCTGTTACCTGCTCAGGTGTGGTTTGCGTTGGATCATAATCGACGTTAGCCGTCTCGCCAGCGAAGTTGACGTTGACTTCATAGACCGCCGGCTTCTTATTAAGGACTTTTTCAATGCGAGACGCACAAGCCTGACATGTCATGCCATCAATGGCCAGCTGCAGGTGTGCACGCTCCGGTGCAAGCGTTGTATTGGACTGAATATCAGTCTCAACTTCATAGGATTGCTCAGTGGCGGTACGGGTAGCGTCATTCATAGAGAGAACTCGTTATTGCGTTAAAGCGCATGATAGCGTTTATACATTTGGGCATTCGTTTGCGCGAAAAAAACTCAGCGACTTGATAAAATTTTTAGGCAAAAGCGTATTTGAAGACCAGTTTTCTAAAACTACTGGGATAAATATTAAATGGTTATGATTAGCGATAATTCAAATTTTTCTATTGTTTCAACGCATCAAGACCTATTGGTACATACATAAAAAGCAGTTAGTTATTGCTGCCTCATTATTTTTTAGCCATTAAAAAAACCAGCCATCAGAGCCGGTTCTTTTATAAATAAAAAAATCTTAAGAGTTAGCGACGGTGGCATCAAAGCCTGCTTCCTCGATAGCCGATGCAATAGCTTCTGCACTGGTCTTACTATCATCGAAGCTAACTGTTGCTAGATTGTCAGTGAGATCAACAGTAATAAGATCTAAACCATCAATCTCACCAGTAGCAGCATGGACACTTGCCACACAGCCACCGCAAGTCATGCCATCAATTTTAATAATACGTGTTTGATTTGCCATGGTAGGCTCCTTATTTTTGTAAATGAATTTTTATTAATTAGGGCGTGTCTTCAATTCACTCGATAGTTATCTAAATGAGCTAAAAATGGCTAAATCTTGCCAAACATCGTCAAATAGCTGATTAATATCCCGATATTATCTGCGCTATTTTTCTTATTTAACGGCAATTTATCTCATTTTTATCACCATTTTTGAAATGAAGACACGCCCTAGTATTTTTATAAGTCAAATAAACTGCTTTTATAGTTTTTTATAACATTCACTTTAAATGCAGGATGTCACTAGCATAAGCCGAATTGAAGCGAACAACAAGTTTGACTGCTAATATCTTTAAGAAAGCACTTTATTAAACGACTTTTTCTTTATAAGTGCCTCACCGCTAATCATGATGATGTGGATTTTGCGGTGAATCAATCGGAAACGGCTGGGTAACATAATCGACCATGCTAATCGCGGCAGTTAACGCATGGATACTGGTATCGGTATCATCATAGCGTACGGTAGCAACGTCCTTAGCAGGATCAAGCTCAATCTCAGTGACTCCTGTAATATTCTTAAGCGCGGTCATCAAGCTATCAAGACCTTCCGCGTCATCGATATTGTCGATACTGACGTGTGCAATTTGTATGGCCATTGTCTTACCCTCTTATCGTTTATAGCATTAATGCGTATCTAATACTTCAAAGCCTTTGACCAACTCATCAATCTGCTTGAGTTGACGTAAGAACGGCTCTAACTGACTGGTTCTTAAGGCACACGGACCATCACATTTTGCGGTTTCTGGGTTCGGATGCGCTTCCAAAAATAGCCCTGCCAACCCTGTCGCCATACCTGCACGTGCAAGGGTGGTGATTTGCTCACGGCGTCCACCGGCGCTATCACTACGACCGCCCGGCTGCTGCAAACTATGGGTTACATCAAAGAATACCGGTATATCCATCTGCTTCATGGTATCGAAGCCTAGCATATCAACGACCAAATTATTATAACCAAAGGCACTACCACGCTCACAAAGGATGAGCTTATCGTTACCACCTTCAAGGCACTTGTTAACGATGTGACGCATCTCATGTGGGGCTAAAAACTGGGCTTTTTTAATATTGATAATCGCATCGGTCTTCGCCATCGCATGCACCAAATCCGTTTGACGCGACAAAAATGCTGGCAACTGGATAATATCCGCAACCTCAGCGACGGGCGCGGCTTGATACGGCTCATGCACATCAGTAATAATCGGCACTTGGAACTTTTCTTTAATTTGCCCCAGCCAATCGATACCCTTCTCTAGACCTGGGCCGCGATATGAATGCAGACTTGAACGGTTGGCTTTATCGAAACTGGCTTTAAAAACATAGCCGATACCCAAACGCTGGCAAATCTCGACATACTGCTCGGCAATCTCGAACGCCAATTCTTTGGACTCTAAAACATTCATGCCACCGAACAATACAAATGGCTGGTCGTTGCCTATATTAATCGTATTGCCACTTGGCGTCGTAAGCTCTATATGCGATTGTGCAGTTAATAAATTTTCCATAAAGTAGTGACCCTCATTATTGTTATATACTGTTGTTATTAATATTACTCTCCCATATTGTAACCGATAGCCCAATGAATAAAAGTATCCAAGCGTAATTACATCTCGCTGATACTGTAGATTACTTAATCAAACCGCTATTGCTAGGGCGTGTCCTCATTTTAAAAATGGTGATAAAAATGAGATAAATTGCAGTCAAACAAGGAAAATAGCGCAGATAATATCGGGATATTAACCAGCTATTTAACGATGTTTGGCAAAATTTAGCCATTTTTAGCCCGTTTAGATATGATCAATTGAATTGAGGACACGCCCTAGAAAAAACTATTAAAAAATGGCTAAATAAACAGTCAAAAAAAAGACCAATCCGCAGATCAGTCTTTTCATTTATGTTAAAAATTCATTTTAAAACAGCAAGGCTTTTAGTATTATTTAGTATCGCTATAGATTTTTGCGGCTTTTACAAAGCTGTTAAACAGTGGATGACCACCGCGTGGCGAGCTGGTAAATTCAGGGTGGAACTGTACCGCGACGAACCATGGATGATCGCTAATCTCAACCGATTCGACTAAATGTTGCTTGGCAGAATAACCTGATATAGTCATACCTGCTTGCTCTAACGGCTCGATATAACGATTGTTCATCTCGTAACGATGGCGATGACGCTCAGTGATATTACTAGCGCCATAGATTTGGCTCAGCTTGCTACCTGCGACCAGCTCGGCTTGCTGCGCGCCTAAACGCATGGTGCCACCAAGGTCTGAATCATCACTACGAATTTGCAACTCACCGCGCTCATCTAACCATTCAGTGATCAGACCAATGATTGGCTCAGCCGTCTTGCGATCAAACTCAGAAGAGTTGGCATCGATATTCATCACATTACGCGCGTATTCAATGACGGCCAACTGCATACCGAGGCAAATCCCTAAATATGGCACGTTGTTTTCTCGAGCATAAGTAATGGCTTTCATTTTACCCATAGTACCGCGTTCACCAAAGCCGCCTGGTACTAAGATAGCATCGGCGTTATTAAGCTGTGCAAATAGGGTATCGTCACCTTCTAAACGTTCAGCATCGATATAATCAATCTTCACATCTGCCTTGTGCGTGATACCTGCGTGTAATAAGGCTTCGTTAATAGACTTATAAGCATCAGGCAGCTCGACATATTTGCCGACCATTGCCACGGTAACAGTGGATTCAGGATTGAGCTGGGCTTCAACGACTTTGTCCCAATCGCTCAAATCGGCTTCAGGTACATCCAAACCAAAGCGCTCACAAATCAAATCATCAAGATCTTGCTCATAAAGGGTACGCGGTATTTGATAGATACTTTGTGCATCTTCACACATGATGACCGCACGTTCTTCGACATTGGTAAATAGCGCAATCTTACGGCGATTGTCTTGTGAGATGTGATGATCAGAGCGGCAAATTAAGACATCAGGCTGTAAACCAATAGAACGCAGCTCTTTCACTGAATGCTGGGTAGGCTTGGTTTTGGTTTCACCCGCACTCGCAATATAAGGGACTAGGGTCAAATGCATTAGCATAGCGCGATTGCGACCTAGCTCTACTTGCATTTGGCGTACGGCTTCCATGAAAGGGAGTGACTCGATATCACCAACCGTACCGCCAATCTCGATAATAGCGATATCATAACCTTCACCACTGGCAAGAATCTTGCTCTTAATCTCATCGGTAATATGCGGGATAACCTGCACAGTGCCGCCAAGATATTCACCGCGGCGCTCTTTATTCAAAACGTTTTGATAGATACGACCACTGGTAAAGTTATTACTTTTACTCATCTTAGAATGACGTAAAAAACGCTCGTAATAACCCAAATCTAAATCCGTCTCAGCGCCATCTTCGGTGACGAACACTTCGCCATGCTGGAACGGACTCATCGTACCTGGATCGACGTTAATATACGGATCCATTTTGGTCATCGTCACGCTCACGCCACGTGCTTCAAGGACTGCGGCAAGAGAGGCTGCGGTAATACCTTTTCCTAGTGAGGACACTACCCCACCGGTCACAAATATAAACTTGGTCATAGTACTCTGTCGGTAATTGGTAAAGAAGGATTTTACTAAAAATACGCTACAAAATATAGGGCAAAAGCGCAAACTCTTTAAAACACTCAGTTTTTAACGCTTAATTGTCATAAGTGCGTAATCATCGTAAATACGTAGCTATTATAACCCACTGCGGCTTTAAAAAGGTCACAACAAAAAAACTCACCCCGAAGGATGAGTTTTTTATAATACGTTTTCTAATGTTTAGATTAGAATTTGTATTCAATACCCGTACCTACAATCAAGTCATCTTTGTTATTGTCACGGCTGATTTGCCCTGCATAAATATGACCCGTGGTCGCTTTATTGAATGCATATTCTCCACCAACTGCGATTTCATTTACATCAGCATCTTTTACGCCTTTTTCGTCAGTGGTATTAACATACTGTGCTTTAACTGCCCAAGGTGTTGCACCAACTTTATATTTACCACTAATTAGCCAAGATTTTTCATCTTCACTGGCTTTGTTAACGCGGTTGTTGTTAACGATGCTATAATTATCGTAGTATTGGCTTTGTTGGTATAGAGCACCTAAAGTTAAGCCCGAAACCATATTCATTTTGCCCATATCTAAACCAGCAACCAAACGCCACGTATTATCAATCACGCCAGTATTTACATTGTTAGCACCCATGTCTTTGTCATAAGCACCGGCTAGATAAACACCATTTTTGTCATAGGCTAATAAAGCAGAATAACCGTTATCTTTTACTTTTCTATCACGATAGACTGCAGGCTTCGCACCAGATGCTGCGGAAACGAGAATATCACCGTCGGCATCAGTTTCTGATAATGCGGTAGCTGCCATAAAACTCACTGGCATACCGACAATAACAGGTGATTGATAGGCCACCATATTGTTAGCACGGTATTCACCTGAAACACCCGCATTTTTAATATCAAATAAGCTATCATTAAACACGTCAACTTTGTTTTGTGCAAGTTTCAATGGGGTATCATGGCGTCCCGCTAGTACAGTACCTAAAGTGTTGTGGGCTAAGCCTACATAAGTATTACGTGATCTAAACTGTTGGCTATCGTCATCAACATCAATACCATATTCCAATTGATAGACTAATTTAGTGGTATCAGTAAGATCATCTTCACCTTTAAAACCGATACGTGATTGATTAGAGTTAAGTTTAAATGTATCTTCATCTGTCTTGTTAGCTGCATCGTAGTCTGTACTAACATAATCTAAGGTTAAAAATGCTTTACCATATACAGTTGGCGCAGCATGGGCAGCAGAAACTGAAAGTGCAGCGACGGCTGTGGCTAAAAGTAATTTTTTCAAAGGATATCTCCACTTTACGATTTGAGTGATAAATGGTCTAAGATCATTAGATATATAATGGCAAGGTCCTATACCTTCGAAACCATATATATAGCGAGCCATAAGAACTGCTTAGACATAACTTTACCAAGCAAATATTACAGTAAGATGAAAAAACCAAAGTTTACACAAATGTTATTATTAATTTTACGGATTCTGTTATTTAAGACACGCTGTTGTTCAAGACACAGTATTGATTACAAAACAAAAAAACCCACCCCGAAGGATGAGTTTTTTATAATACGTTTCTAATGTTTAGATTAGAATAAGTATTCTAGACCGCCACCGATAGCGAGTACATCAATATCACCACGTAAGTCGATTTCATTAACATTGCCGTCTTCGTCTCTCGAACCAAAACGACCATTGTTTAATTCCGCTGAATTTAGACCAGCATAGGCATGAGCGATCATATTATTTTTAAACGCATATTTGCCACCTACAACGACTTGATTTGAGTCATTATTCTCAAGACCACTGATATTGTCGGTTTTGTCATACTGAATATAAACAGAGGCTGGACGGGCAAAATTCGAAAGACCCATTTCAGCACTCACCACTAAACCGTCCTCTGTTGCAGTAGTAGTACCGGCATAGTCAGCTTCTTGATATAGAACGCCTAACTTTACAGGAGCTGCGATATATTTACCTAAATCGACGCTAGCACTGCCACGGATAATATCACCACTAACACTCATGTCTTGCTCATAAGCAATACCAGCGGTAATGCCTGTACCTGGATCAAACATCAATGAGGCACCATAGCCTGCGTCACGATCACTCTCAGATATAAAGTCTTCATCAGCACCATACATCAGCGCAAGCGCTAATGGTAGGTCATTGTATTTAGGCGCTTTCCAAACGATTGAATTATTGATACGGTTACCAACGGTCGGGGTCAAAATATTAGCAAAGCTGTCGTTGTTGTTCAGAGTACTAGAGCCAAGATTATCCCAATAACCTTCATTAACTGATACGTTATTGATATAGTCAATGACTGTGTAGTTACGACCAAAGCGGAATTCACCGAAGTCTTTATTTTTTAAACCTAAATAAGTATCACGACTTTTGAAGCCAATGTTATCGCTACCACTATCATCAACTTGAACGCCGTACTCTAATTGGTAAATTACGTCAGTGTTGGCCGTTATCGCTTCAGAGCCTCTGAAGCCTAAACGTGAAAGCTTAGAATTAACTTGTAATGAACCGTTGTCTTCATTAATTCTGTTATTATTATCCATATTCTGACCATCAATTTCAGCATTAACGTAATCAGTAGTAACGAATACTTTACCATAAACGGTAGGTGCTGCCTGTGCTGCAGATACAGATAGGGCGGCGATTGCTGTCGCTAAAAGTAGTTTTTTCATGGGGGTATCTCCACTTTACAATTGTAGTAATGAGCAAGCTGTGATTAGCTGGCGCCCATAATGGTATCGTCACAAATCCTCAAAGATATAATGTGTAACTAGCTACCGAGATTGGTCAGAAACAAGTGTGGCGAAGTTCTATTACAGTAAGATAAAAAACCATGACTCACATGACTGGGATTAAACAACGTAACTGCCATGTAAACTTAAGTCTTATGCGTCCTACTGCGTAACATCCGTTACCAAACTCATACTTAGAGTATAAGCATAACAACTTTGACATAATTTGCAACATATTTTTAAGTCTTTGATGACGAAAAATCCTTAAACCCATATTTAATCTAAGGTTTAACGATTGTTCAGATAAAAACAAAAAAAATACCCCTACTTGCCATTGGCAAATAGGGGTAACTTTTATAAATAAAGTAGAAATACATTGCTTTAAGTATGCTTGAGTAATACTAAGTATTGAAGGACTACTTAACCATGGATAAGTAGCCCTAAAATGGCTTTTATAAATAAGGAATTAGCAATGCGTATTGGCTTTTAAGTCTAAACGCGCTTGATGCAATAATGGCTCAGTGTAACCACTTGGCTGCTCACGACCTTTAAAGACCAAATCGCAGGCAGCTTTAAAGGCGTAAGAATTATCGAAGTTATTGGCCATTGGCTGATAGCCATTATCGCCCGCATTTTGCTCATCGACGACTTTTGCCATGCGCTTCATGGTATCCATGACTTGCTGCTCGCTTACCACGCCGTGATGCAACCAGTTAGCGATATGCTGACTTGAGATACGCAAAGTAGCACGGTCTTCCATTAGACCTACATCATTGATATCTGGTACTTTAGAACAGCCAACGCCTTGGTTTACCCAGCGTACGACATAACCTAGGATACCTTGAGCGTTATTATCAAGCTCTTGCTGCTTTTCTTCTTCTGTCCAGTTGCTATCTTTGGCCAATGGAATGGTCAAGATATCATCTAAGCTGGCACGCTCACGGGATTTTAAGCTGTCTTGCACGTCGGCAACATTGACCTCATGGTAATGCATGCTGTGCAAAGTAGCGCCCGTTGGTGATGGTACCCAAGCTGTGCTAGCGCCTGCTTGTGGATGGGTGATTTTGCTTTCCATCATCTCTTTCATCTCGTCAGGCTTCGCCCACATGCCTTTACCAATTTGAGCGTGGCCTTGTAGACCGGTCTCTAAACCGATATCGACGTTCCACTGCTCGTAAGCAGGCTGCCATGCTTGCGATTTCATATCGCCTTTACGGACAAAGGGTCCGGCGTTCATACTGGTGTGCATCTCATCACCCGTACGGTCTAAGAAGCCGGTATTGATAAAGATGACGCGCTCTTTTGCTTGGCGAATGGCTTCTTTTAAGTTGACCGTCATGCGACGTTCTTCGTCCATGATGCCGATTTTTAGAGTATTGCGCTCTAGACCCAATAGATCTTCTGAAGCGTTGAACAAATCATTGGCCATTTTGACCTCTTCAGGGCCATGCATTTTTGGCTTAACGATATACATCGAACCTTTGCGTGAGTTCGATAGCGCAGTTTTACCTTTCAAATCATTTAAAGACAATAGCGGCGTGATTAAGCCATCCATCAGACCTTCAAAGATTTGCTCTTGCCCATTACCCAAGTCGACCAAGATGGCTGGGTTTTGCATCAAGTGACCAACGTTACGAATCAATAGTAGTGAACGGCCTGGCAGGATAAGCGTGCTGCCATCTGGTCTGATATATTCACGGTCTGGGTTTTGTTTACGCGTACGGGTCTTGCCACCTTTTTCAAAGGTTTCTTGCAAGTCACCATTCATTAGACCAAGCCAGTTACGATACACTTCTACTTTTTCTTCTGCATCGACAGCAGCGATTGAATCTTCGCAATCTTGAATTGCCGTAATCGCTGATTCTAATAGTACATCTTTAATACTTGCTGGATCATCTTTGCCCACTGGATGATTGCCATCGATTTGAATCTCAGCATGCAGGCCGTTATTCTTGAGCAAAATACCAGTAGGCTGCTCTGCTTCACCAACGAAACCAACAAATTTCGCGGCGTCTTTTAGATCAGTGCTATTATCACCTTGAACAATTTCAAGTTTGCCATCGACCACTTTAAAGCCGGTCACATCGTTATATGACCCTGATGCTAAGGCAAAATGTTCGTCTAGAAATGCTTTGGCATAAGCAACAACAGCAGCACCGCGCGTTGGGTTATAACCACCTGTTGCTTGTTGGCCATTTTCGTCACTGATGACGTCAGTACCATATAATGCATCATATAAACTGCCCCAACGCGCGTTGGTGGCGTTCAATGCGTAGCGAGCATTACGGACTGGTACGACCAGCTGTGGACCTGCAATATGGGCAATCTCGTCATCGACGTTTTGAGTACTGACTTTGAAATCATCACCTTCTGGTAACAGATAGCCAATTTCTTGCAAGAATGTTTTATACGCGGGGTAATCAATTTCGCCATCTTTGGCAGGGTTGTCCAGATGCCATTGGTCAATCTGCGCTTGAATCTTGTCACGAGTTTCTAGCAGCGCTTTGTTACGCGGGGTAAACTCTTTGATGACCTTTTCAAAACCTGACCAATAGCTGTCTGAATCAACACCGACTTTCGGCAGCACTTCGTTTTCAATAAAGTCATACAATTGCTGGTCGATGGCAAGAATGCCTTTTTGAATACGATTGGCGTTAGAAGACTGGCTCATATTGTTATCCTTATCTGTTCGTGAGGTGTGTTAATGCTAAGTTGCTACAATAACGGTGTGAAAATATGTGCTCTTGGAGCATTTATCCCTAGTTTGCTTTGCGGTGAATAAATAGCAAACATGACAATGCGAACTGTTGGTGGTGATTGAGCATCTATTAATGTAATAACTGTTTAAGACTGAATTTGTCTGATGCAGCGTCTGTGATTTTGGGAGTGTCTGTAAGCAGAGCTGTCTATAATTCTTAGGTTTTAATACAGGATTGGCACTTGATATAATGCCTATCGCCCGCTACTAAGTAATGATCAATAGTAAGACAAAATGCCTGAAAAGCAAAATCTCATCCTACTATCAAATAATAAAATAAACAAGGAAACGTCATTCACCAAGTAAATACTTAGGCTGTATAATAATGATACTCTATAAGCCACCTACTCTAGAGGCTTTAATCAATACTTTAGAGTTAGACCATTATACGTTCAGTATAAACTGTAAGTAATCATTACAGCATTCATTTATGCTTAACGGTTATCTATTTAACTTTTAATATTTGATTAAGAGATGTTGAACCTTCGACTATGGCAAAGACTATGAATAATGAAAATATGAAAATCAATAACAGTAATGACAAGGCTGTGAGCGACAGCCATACAGAAGAATACAAGATAGAAAAAGACGGTCTAACAGAGGAAAGTATGGAACCAGACAGTATCGATATCGCACAACTGCGCACCCCTATTAAGGTCGACTTATCTGTTGTCTATGATTTTCTGGGAGCGCGAACCACACAGGCTTGGGTGGAGGCTGCCAGCGCTGATGTGCCTTTAATCATCCAAGATCATGCCAATTGCGAAAAGAAAGCAGCCGGTACAGCGATGAATCTACTATTCCGCTATGAGTTTTCTTACGACTTACAGCGAAAATTGGCGCAGTTAATACGTGAGGAGATGCTGCACTATGAGCAAGTCCTAGGCATTATGAATGAGCGCGAGCAAGAGTGGGGATATCTGAGTGCGGGGCGTTATGCCAAAGGGTTGCTCAAGCATAAACGTACGCATGAGCCAGCAGCAATGGTTGATGTATTAATCATCGGGGCGTTTATCGAAGCGCGCTCTTGTGAGCGCTTTGCCGCGCTTGCTGAAGTCATCGATGATGAACGCTTAGCCAAGTACTACCGTTATCTATTAAAATCAGAGAGTCGCCATTTTGAGGATTATTTGGCACTGGCACAATCGCTATCTGACGACAATATCGATGAGCGTGTCGCATTCTTTAAAGAAGTAGAAGCAGAGTTGATATCCAGTCCTGACACTGAACTGCGTTTTCACAGTGGTACACCTGCTGAGCGCTTCAGCTGATAGCTTGTGTCAAATAAGCGCTATGCAAAGATACTCATATCGTATCCATAAAAAAGCCAACACTAGCGTCTTAAACCATGCCTAGCGTTAGCTTTTTTATTTGTCTGTACAGAATATGATGCTCAGTTATGACTGTTTCTTATCTTCCATAAGTGGACTGTCATACTGCTTGGTATTTTTTGCGACATTATGCGGATCATGATCATCAGTCGCTTGCTCTGCAGCGGCTGGATTTGCCTTTTGTAATGCATCATCAGGGACGATACCATTATTATCATCTGCATCTTTGAGCTGATGGTTATCATGGTTAACTGTATCATTAGACTTATTCATAACCGATCCTTATTATAATAACTTTCTTCCACATCGAGCATTCGATAACTTGACTATACTCATATTAATAATGCTCAGATTAATAATATTCAGAAATATCTTGCTAAGAAATCAGTCTTTTTCATCCGGATTTAATACACGAGTTTGAGCGTTATCAACGTTGGCATATCGATTCATATCCGTAATACCTTCACTTTTTGGCGCTTCACTGCCCACGGTATCTTCGTTAATATTGTCATCAAACGGACTGCTGCCCTGTTGATCACGGCGATCTGGCTGGCGTGCTGGGTTGTCATTTTCATTGACATGCTCAGACTCTACTACACCCTCTTCAAAAGTGTCGGTACCTTTATTTTCATTGACGTTTTCTTCGAGCTCCTCATGGTTTTTCACCGTTTGAGCACTGTCTAAAGTTTCATGCGTGTCCGTTTCTGCGATTCGAGTTTTACTTAAAGCAGGATCTCTGGTTTCCATTGTTTTGTCCTTATTATAATTATTGTTTGTATCGATAACATATTGTGCTTATCATTTGTTAGTCGTCTCGACTCAGATCATAAGCATTTAGGTCCGATACGTTTTTGCCACCCGCAGGCAGATCTTCTTCTTTGCGCGGGTCGACATAGACCTCGTCTGTCTCCTGTGAGGCTTGTTCCGGCCCATCTATATTTGGCTGGTACTTTCGGCCTTCGTAGCTGTCTGGCGCATTGTCCGAGTGTAAGGCTGCTGGATCACGAACAGCTACCGCTTCTTCATGATTTGGCTTGGTATTATCTGGCATAGCGTGTCCCTCGCGTTTATGATGTTAATTGTTCATTTGACCTGATCGATGATATTGTTGTTGCTATTGATATCTTTGCTATCAATATCGCTCAAACGGCTCCTTACTTATCTGTCCGTAACTCTTCATCAATAAAAGAGGTTTGCTCTTCTTCACTTAGTGATTTAGGCGCATCGACTTTTTTGTTGTCTTCTAGATTTTTCTCAATCTCTTGACCGTTTGCTTGCTCTGCTGCTTTTTTGATGTCTGAGGTATCATTGTTCGTCGTACTCATGATTTATTTCCTATTTTTATTGTTGACTGAATTTAAAGTTTCTCCGGTGCGGCATCATTATGTACTCAGCCACTTTTAGACAGTTGCTTTTGTTCAGTTACTTTTAGATAGATGAGTGATGAGGTTTTTGATAAAAATAATAAACTGCACCAGAACTGATATTAATTATAGGTAGGATACTGTGAGATTCACCAGTGTACTGCCGTATCAATATGTGAATAAATGTGAGGTTACAAGACAGTTTGTAACTTTGATGCGTTGTTAATACAAAAAAAACCAAGCACTAAGGCGTATCAGCGCTTGGTTAACTCATGACCATAATGATCGACGATATAAGGTACGGTGTTAGCAACCATTGTTTAACAACATCTTGTTTAAACGAGATGACGTTGAGCTTTGTCCAAATCAGTTGGACTCGTCGACACCATTGATCACTTTTAATAAGTGCTCTTGAGCAACGTGTGGCGTCTCACCTGCTGCTGGCTGAAGCTGCTGCCAAACGCCTGTGCCATCCAGTGTCCACGCTTGCGTGTTGTCTTGTAGATAGTTTAGTAGCCCATCCTGATAAATTTGCTTAAACAGCTTTTTGTTTTCAATCGGAAAGGCGACTTCGACGCGATGGAAGAGGTTACGATCCATCCAGTCAGCACTGCCGCAATACAAGCGCTCATCACCATCATTATAAAAGTAATAAATGCGTGTGTGCTCTAAAAAGCGCCCAATAACCGAGCGTACAGTGATGTTTTCAGACAAGCCTTTGACTTGGGGGCGCAGACAACACATGGAGCGCAAAATTAATTCTATTTTGACACCTGCCTGCGAGGCATCGTATAGCTTATCGATCAGGCGACGTTCCGTCAACGCATTAACTTTGATAATAATATGCGCGCGCTTGCCAGCCTTGGCATGGGCAATTTCATCATCGATAAAGCTCATTAACTTTTCGTGCAAGGTAAATGGCGCGTGCAACAGTTTTTTTAGATTGGCAGGCTTGCCCATACCCGTCAGTTCTTGGAAAATTTTGTGCACGTCTTCTGAGATGTCAGGGTCAGCGCTGAACAAGCCGTAGTCGGTATAGACTTTGGCATTGGCCGCATGATAGTTGCCGGTGCCTAAATGCACATAACGGCGAATGCGATCGTCTTCGCGGCGCACGATAAGCATCAGCTTGGCATGGGTCTTGTAGCCGACAATCCCATAGACCACTACTGCCCCAGCCTCTTGTAAAAAATTGGCGACGGCGATATTGGACGCTTCATCAAAACGGGCGCGTAGTTCGATGACAGCCGTGACTTCTTTGCCATTACGAGCCGCAGCAGCCAGTGCCTTGACGATCTCTGAATTGGTGCCTGAGCGGTACAATGTCTGCTTAATCGCCAATACTTTGGGATCGCTCGCCGCTTCCCAAAGCAGATTGATAATCGGTGAAAACGCATGAAAAGGATGATGTACCAAGACATCACCTTTGCGCATGGCAGAAAATATACTGGTACTCTTATCAAGCTTGTCCAGCTCACGGCGAAAGGGTTTTGGCACGATATGGGTAAAAGGCTGATAACGCAGCTTGGGTATGTTAAAGTCGAACAGCAAGCGCGTCAGGTTCACAGGGCCATTGACGCGGTACAGCTGATTGTCATGTAGCTCAAACTCATTAAGCAGGTAATCACTAATCGGTGTTGGGCAATCAGTCGTCACCTCGAGCCGCACTTTGTCACCAAAGCGGCGATTTTCAAGCTCGCCTTCTAGCGCCTTGGCAATATCATCGACATCATCGGCCAAGTCCAAGTCTGCGTTGCGCGTGAGTCGGAACTGATGGCAACCCGTGACATTCATACCGGGGAACAACTCGCCGATATGCTCATGAATGACAGCCGATAGCATGACATGGTGCTCTTTGCCACCGGTCAGCTCGTCTGGCAGACGAATCACGCGCGGCAGACTGCGCGGCGCTGGGACAATCGCCAGATTAATATCGCGACCAAAGGCATCTTTGCCTTCTAAAGTGGCGATAAAATTGAGGCTCTTATTAACCAATCTTGGAAACGGATGCGCCGGATCGATACTTATAGGGGTCAGCACTGGTGAGACTTGCTCAGTAAAATAGCGTTTCATCCATGCCGATTGCTCAGCATTCAGCTCGTCACGTTTTAGATAACGAATGTCTTCCTTGGCAAGCGCTGGCAAGATGTCTTCGTTCAAAATACGATATTGCTTATCAATCGCCTCATGGGTGACGGCGGATAACTCTGCCAACACTTCGCTTGGGCGCATGCCATGCGGACTACTGACCACATCACCGAGGTTTAACTTTTGCATAATGCCAGCGACACGAATCTCAAAGAACTCGTCTATATTTGATGAAAAAATAATCAAGAAAAATAGGCGCTCAAGTAACGGATGACGAGAACTGGCGGCTTGCGCTAAGACCCGCAAATGAAACTGTAATAAGGACAGGTCACGATTGATATAACTGCTGGGTGAATAGCTACCATCTTCAGAGCGCTGCCATGCAATATCGGTCAGCTGCTGGCTCAGTTGCTGTATATTCAGCTCGTTAACAGTGGCATTATCGTTAGTCATGACACTTTTATTCTGATTATTAATATCCACCATACTGCCATCCCCTGTCATTATCGATATATCATCACTGATGTAATTTATTTTTACTGCCATTACCTATCTTTTTTTATGGCTAACTTCACTGTATCCGTAACTTTATTTAATCACTTATTTTAAACAAATTTATTTTGATACCTAGGGTCTGTTGAACATTCAAATGTGGCACTGGCAGTGGCTATTTTTTAGACAATACGCAGTGAAATTTTTGACGCCTAGTCGTTCTAGGTTAGACAATTTCGCCATGTATTGGCAAAAAACAGTCCTGCCCTGAAAGGCTGATACTAAAATCACCTCAAACGTTGTTGTAAACCTAGCTAAGGTCTCGACATTATCGTCGGTTTACGCCTAGTTTGGGACGATTTTAGCAATCAGCAGTCCTAATATTTGAATGTTCAACAGACCCTATATATAGTGGCGTTCATAATATAGTGACGTTCTATTATTGCAACCATATGACTATCAATCATGTCATGAGTTTATCGTACTACTTACCCTGCTATTTATCATTCAAAAAACTACTGTTAGTAAATACTCATTAAGCCGCTTGTGGCAAGACCGCATTCTTCATACGTTTTTTAATAATACGCTGTTTATTACGTAGGCGTCTATCACTGCGATTGTCTTCATAGTATTTAGGATTGGTCAGCATACTAATGAGTAGCGCGGATTCATCACGATTGAGATTGGCAGCAGATTTATCAAAATAATGGTGCGCCGCCGCATCGATACCATAGATGCCATTGCCAAACTCGGCGACATTTAGATAGGCGGTCAAGATACGCTGCTTGTCCCAAAATGTTTCGATCATCACGGTGATTACCGCTTCCTCGCCTTTACGAATATACGAGCGATGCGACGTCAAAAATAGATTTTTGGCCAGCTGCTGAGTAATGGTCGAGCCGCCAGCCGAGGTGGTGCCAGACTCCTCATTTTTTTTCATCGCCAGCTCGATGCCCTTCATGTCAAAGCCATTGTGTTGGCTAAACGTCGAGTCTTCGCTCACTATTGCCGCTTGCTTGGCTGATTTGGCGATGGCATCGTACTCAGCCCACGTCTGCGTGACCGTACCGCCGCTCAAGCGATGGGTAAGCATAAACATGCTGTTGTTAATTGGCTGCGTTTTCCAAATTAATAGCAGTCCTGCCACCAGCATATGAAATGCCACGACCAATAACATGAATGCCAATAACACTCGTTTCATAAATTTGCCAAAACTTGCCATGCGTGCGCTACCTGAGTGGATAAAAAGATAATAAGATAAAATTGAGAATCATAAACTGCAGCTCATCTTACCTAATCTCACAATCGCTGTCATTATTTACCCCATTTCTTTATCATGTCATAACGGCTAAGCCACATTGGTATGTCGGCTTAAAAACAGCACACAAGTATTTTGCGACAAGGCTTAACATAAGAGTAGAAACATGCATAATGATAATAATACCCCACTCTCAACTTTAAAAGTGATTGAAAAAAGAAGAGCACCTCACTAATCTATTGTTTTCGACCAAGAATACAATGGAGTTGTGAGATGCCC